>NZ_JAZEYD010000020.1:0-63604 GCF_037027805.1 Acinetobacter sp. 161(2023)
AGCGCTGAATTTAAGATCTGCAAATAATAAGACTAGCTAAGTACCCCTTAATTAACAAAGATATATAATCAATAAATAAGGTTACTCTTTAGTAAGATTTTTTAATAAAAAAAATCAATTTTTCTTCTGAAAATTTTACACTCATGTGTATGACAAATAGAAACTATATGTTATAAATATTGAATAGGCATGATTTTTGCTTGTTTTATGGAAACTAGAATATATGAAATTATCTGTTGGGTTGAAAGTTGCGAATTCTCTATCGTTAACACCTCAATTGCAGCAGGCGATTCGTTTGTTACAACTCTCCAGTTTAGAGCTTGAACAAGAAATTCAGATACAACTAGATAGTAATCCTTTACTTGAAAAAATAGAAGAAGAGTCATTAACAGAGAGTCTGTCTACATTAGAAAGTAAAGAATCAGATGACTTAACAACTGAGTTAAATGCAAACCATTTACCCGATGATTTACCAGTCGATACCGAGTGGGATGACATTTACACTCATCAGTCGACGGCTTTGGCTACTCCAGAATTTGAAGAGCGAGAGGATAACCGCCAAGTTCAATTATCTTTAAAAGAACACATTTTAGAACAGGTTAATCTTCTGCACTTTTCCAAAATAGATCAATTAATTGCTTATTGTATTGTTGATGCATTAGATGATAATGGATTTTTGGATGCTGAGTTAGAGGAAATCATTTTAGCCTCACAGCAATTATTGAATGAAATGGATATTGAGGAAGAGATAGAAGAAGATGAAGTTTTGGTGGTTTTAAAGCATATTCAAAGACTTGATCCCTTAGGAATTGGGTCACGTAATTTAGCAGAATGCTTAAAAATACAGCTCGAATTTTTATCAAAAGACGTTGAATATTTAAATGAGGCCAAAAGCCTATTGCAATATTATGAACTTTTAATAGCAAATGATCTGAATAAATTACTCAAACAGACAGGTCTAACGAAAGAACAATTAAAGTTTGCAATCAGTCTTTTAAAAACCTTAAAACCCTATCCGGGTATGGATTTTGATAAACAAGAATCAGATTATCAAATTCCAGATGTAGTGGTTTCTAAAAAGGATTTACATTGGCAAGTTCAACTAAACCCAGATGTGTTACCTAAATTAAGAATTAATTCTTTTTATTCAAGTATGATTCGTAGAGCAGATCAAAGTGAAGACAATTTATATTTGCGTAATCAGATGCTTGAGGCAAAAAACTTTATTAAAAGTATTGATGAAAGACATAAGACGTTATTAAAAGTAGCATCTTGTATTGTGGAGCATCAAAAATCTTTTTTGGAGATAGGTGCTGAAGCAATGAAACCGCTGGTTCTTCGAGATGTTGCTGAAGAAGTAGAGTTGCATGAGTCTACAGTTTCTCGTGTAACTACAAATAAATATATGCTTACTCCACGCGGCCTTTTTGAGTTGAAATATTTTTTCTCTAGCCATGTAGGTACTACTGCCGGAGGAGAAGCTTCTTCTACTGCAATTCGTGCAATGATTAAAAAACTTGTAGCAAGTGAAAATCCACGTAAACCTTTGTCTGATAATGTAATTGCTACATTATTAAAAGATGAGGGGATTGAAGTAGCAAGAAGAACTGTCGCAAAATATCGTGAATCGTTACATATTCCTTCATCGTCTGAAAGAAAAGTCTTGATCTGAATTTTGAAGTATGGCTATTCTAGAGATTCATTATGACGAAATAATGAAATTTTAATTTCACCAAGAGGAGTCGCTAGAATGGTTTAATTGTCCTAAGTCTCTTTTTGATAGCATTAAATCGTTTTAGTTCTTCTTTAAATAACCTAAAAAAGGTGAGGGATAGAATTATGCAAATAACGATTCGTGGACATCATTTAGCAATTACACCAGCTATAGAAGAAAATATTAAATCGAAATTTAATCAATTAACGAAACACCTAGATCAGGTGAACAGTATGCAGATTAAATTAACGAAAGATCATCAAATTGATAAGCGCTCTCATAAGGGCAGTTCAAATCATGTTGCAGAGGCTATCGTAAGATTGCCGGGGATTGAGTTGTTTGCTCAGGCAACTGCTGATGATATGTATACTTCAATTAAAAAACTGACTGAAAAATTAAAAAGACAATTATTAAGATATCGAAAAATGCAATGTACTTATTCTCAAGTTGCTGTTTCTATTGAATAAGTTTTGATAAATTAAGGGAGGCTTGAAAGATAGCCTCTTTTTTATTGATAAAATATAAACACGTACTGAATTCTTGGAAAAAGTTATAGTAAAATACTCCGTTTTACCCCTTAGGTTGTGTCAGAGGTCTTTGCAATGAATAGTGAACAGCTCACTCAAATTTTAAAAGAAGCTTTCCCTGTAGCGGAAGTGGCGGTGAGCGGACAGGCTGGAAAATTTGACCTCCGTATTGTGGATGATCAATTTGAAGGTAAGCGTACGGTGGCTCGTCAACAATTAGTTTATGCACCATTAAATACTTATATTGCAAGTGGGGAAGTTCACGCGGTAACAATTCGTGCAATGACCAAAGATGAATGGCGTAAAGCAAGCCTTTTCGGAGCTTAAATATTAATGGATAAATTTTTAATTACGGGTGGTGTTAAGCTCGAAGGCGAAGTGCGCATTTCTGGTGCTAAAAATGCGGCTTTACCATTACTTGCTGCAACTATTCTTGCGGATTCTCCAATTACAATAACCAATGTTCCAAATCTTAAAGATGTTAATACTTTGGTAAAGCTAATTGGCGGATTAGGGGTAACGATTGGCTATGAAAATGACACAGTAAAAGCAGACACTTCTACTTTAGATAATCAGTTTGCACCTTATGAACTGGTAAAAACAATGCGTGCCTCAATTTTGGTTTTAGGACCATTATTAGCACGTTATGGTAATGCTAAAGTTTCTTTACCTGGTGGTTGTGCGATTGGTTCAAGACCTGTGGACCAACATTTAAAAGCTTTAGAAGCTTTGGGTGCGCATATTGAAGTCGAAAATGGTTATGTCCATGCTTCAGTTGATGGTCGCTTAAAAGGCGGTGAAGTTGTTTTTGATATGGTTACTGTTGGCGGTACCGAAAACATCTTAATGGCAGCAGCATTGGCTGACGGTGTTACGACTATTCGTAATGCAGCTCGTGAACCTGAGATCACTGACCTTGCTCAAATGTTAATTAAAATGGGCGCCAAGATTGAAGGTCTTGATACAGATACTCTTGTTGTAACTGGAGTAGAAAGTTTACATGGTTGTGAATATGCTGTTGTGGCTGATCGCATTGAAACAGGTTCTTATTTAGCAGCTGCTGCAATTACAGGCGGACGTATAAAAACAACGCATACGGATCCGGCATTGCTTGAGTCTGTTTTAGATAAGTTTGAAGAAATGGGTGCTGAAGTCACTCGTGGTGATGACTGGATTGAACTTGATATGATGGGTAAACGCCCTAAAGCTGTAAGTTTTAGAACTTTGCCACATCCAGAATTTCCAACTGATATGCAAGCACAACTGATGGCAGTAAATGTTATTGGCCGTGGATTCGCGACAATCTCTGAAACGATCTTTGAGAATCGTTTTATGCATGTTCCTGAATTGTCACGAATGGGCGCTAATATTCAGGTGGAAGGTCACGATGCTGTCGTAACCGGAGTTGAAGTTTTACAGGCAGCACCTGTTATGGCAACAGATTTACGTGCTTCATTCTCTTTAGTTCTGGCTGCTTTAGTTGCAGAGGGAGATACCTTAATTGATCGTATCTACCATATTGACCGTGGTTATGAACATGTCGAAGAGAAGCTTCAAGGTTTAGGTGCCAAAATTAAGCGAGTAAGTTAATGAATGATGTAAGAAACGATGATCCTAATTTTGATGTGATGGGTAATTTTGATCATGGTTTGACCTTGGCATTAAGTAAAGGGCGTATTTTAAAAGAGACATTACCTTTACTGGCTACAGCGGGTATTAATTTACTCGAAGATCCGGAAAAGTCTCGTAAGCTAATTTTCCCTACTACGCATAAGCAAGTACGTATTTTAATTTTACGTGCATCTGATGTACCGACCTATGTAGAAAATGGTGCAGCAGATATAGGTGTAGCAGGTAAAGATGTGTTGATGGAGCATGGTGCTCAACATGTCTATGAGTTGCTTGACCTGAAAATTGCTAAATGTAAGTTGATGACTGCTGGTAAAGTAGGCATGGAGCATCCAAAGGGTCGTTTAAAAATCGCCACGAAATATGTCAATCTTACACGTCAGTATTATGCAAGCTTAGGTGAACAGGTTGATGTTATTAAGCTCTATGGTTCTATGGAGTTAGCACCATTGGTAGGGTTGGGTGATTACATTGTGGATGTGGTTGATACTGGTAATACTTTAAGAGCAAATGGTCTTGAGCCATTAGAAGAGATTTGCAAAGTCTCTTCTCGATTAATTGTAAATAAAGCCAGTTTTAAACGTAAACAAACTTTGTTAAATCCAATCATTTCACAGCTTGAGCAAGCTGTTCAATCGCGTTAAAAGCAATTTCCCATCATGCTTTTGCGATAGTTAAGCTAGATGATGCCCACAAGCGTATAGAAAAAGGGTAAACTTACTTTTTCTTTTTCGCCTTGTGGGTAAATTGATGCGACGTTTATCGACTCAAGATCAAAACTTCAAACAGGTTTTTGCTGAGCTATTGGCATTTGAAACCGTGAATGATCTTAATTTAGTGCAAACAGTAGATCAAATTATTGCTGATGTTCGTCAGCATGGGGATGATCATGTTTTAAAACTTACTCAACAGTTCGATCGACATCCAGCGTATCAATTTTCAGATTTAGAATTATCTCAAGAACAACTAAAAACTGCTTTTGATAATTTAAGCCCAGAAATTCGTGATGCTTTAGAGTTGGCAGCAAAGCGTATTCGCACATTTCATGAAGCTCAGAAACAAGATAGCTGGACTTATATAGATGATTTGGGCAATACATTAGGGCAAAAAGTTACGCCTTTAGACCGTGTTGGTATTTATGTGCCAGGTGGTTTAGCCTCTTATCCATCTTCAGTTCTAATGAACGCTGTACCTGCTCATGTTGCGGGTGTACCTGAAATTATTATGGTTGTTCCAGCACCGAATGGTGAATTAAATCCATTGGTTCTTGCGGCAGCTTACCTTGCAGGAGTCAGCCGAGTGTTTACCATTGGTGGGGCACAGGCTGTAGCAGCTTTGGCTTATGGGACACAAACCATTCCACCTGTAGATAAAATTACTGGCCCAGGGAATCGTTTTGTAGCAGCTGCTAAACGTGCTGTATTTGGTCAAGTTGGTATCGATATGATTGCTGGACCTTCTGAAATTTTAGTCTATGCAGAAGGTGAGAATAATGCAGATTGGTTAGCTATGGATGTTTTATCTCAGGCTGAACATGACACAGTTGCTCAAGCTATTTTTATAACTCCAGATGAAGCTTTGCTCAATGCAGTAGAGTTGGCAATTGAAAAGCATTTAAATGAATTGCCAAAGGCAGATATTGCACGAACTTCAATTGAAAACCGTGGTGCTTTGGTATTAGTCAAAGACCGTGCCGAAGCAATTGAGTTGATTAATCAGGTTGCACCAGAGCATTTGGAGCTGTGCTTAGATGATGCCGAAGCGATGAGCGAAGATATTCGTCATGCTGGAGCAATTTTCATGGGGCGTTATACACCTGAAGCAATCGGTGACTATTGTGCGGGCCCAAATCATGTATTACCGACATCTGGAACTGCTCGTTTTTCTTCTCCATTAGGCGTTTATGATTTTCAAAAACGTTCGAGCCTAATTATGTGTTCGAAAGATGGGGTTAAAACCTTAGCTAAAACAGCAGACATATTAGCAGTTCAAGAGAATTTAGATGCCCATGCACGCTCAGCACGCTATCGTTATCAATAAGCTTATAAACCTTGTAGTTTTTTAATTATTACTCAGGGCTGATTTTCAGCCCTTTTTTGAGATAAGACCATGACTTTATCTACAGCACAAATGCGCTTTTGGAGTCCAGAAGTTCGTGAATTAGAGCCTTATGTTCCGGGTGAACAGCCTAAAATTCAGAATTTATTGAAACTTAATACGAATGAAAATCCATATCCGCCATCACCAAAAGTAGTTGAAGCAGTTCAAGCTGTTTTAACTCAGCAAGCTGATGCATTGCGTTTATATCCAGATCCAGATGCAACAGCTTTAAAGCAAGCAATTGCTAAACAACAGAATATTGAGATTTCTCAAGTTTTTGTTGGGAATGGCTCAGATGAAGTACTTGCTCATATTTTTAAAGCATTTTTCCTTCAAGACGAACCTATTCTTTATCCGGATATTACTTATAGTTTTTATCCAGTTTATAGTCAGTTCTTTGGAACAAAAACTAAAGAAATTCCACTTAATGAGAATTTTGAGATAGAAGCTAAGGACTATATACAACCAAATGGCGGGATTGTTATTACAAACCCTAATGCACCAACCAGTATTGCAATGGGTTTGCCTGATATCGAGCAAATCTTAAAAGCAAATCCAGATCGGGTAGTGGTGATCGATGAGGCTTATGTTGATTTTGGGGCAGAATCCGCAGTTGGTCTTGTAAATCGCTATGAGAATTTGGTTGTTTGTCAAACAACTTCGAAGTCTCGTTCATTAGCTGGTTTGCGCGTTGGTTTTGCAATCGCTCAGCCACATTTAATTGCAGCGCTTGAAGCTGTCAAAAATAGTTTTAACTCATATCCTATTGACCGTTTTGCAATTGCAGCCGCGGTAGCTTCTTTTGAAGATCAGGCTTATTTTGAAGAACAATGCCAGAAAGTTATTTCTAGTCGTGAAAAGCTAGTAGATGAATTAACTGCTTTGGGTTTTAAAGTTTTGCCATCTAAGGCGAACTTTATTTTTGCTTCGCACGCAGTACATGATGCAGGTAAACTTGCACAGCAATTACGTGAACAAGGTATTATTGTGCGCTATTTCAATAAGCCTCGTATTAATCAGTTTTTGCGTATTACAGTGGGTACTGATGAGCAAAATATGCGTTTAGTGCAAACGTTAAAACAAGATATTCTTTAAGTTTTAGTCTGCTGTGCTGTTCATCAAGTTCAGCATGGCAGAGATTTTATCAAGGCTTTCTTGATATTCTGCTTCTGCATTTGAGGCAATCGTAATACCACCGCCAGCCCACAAAGAGAGCTGATTTTGATATTGTTGAAAGCTACGGATAAGAATATTCCAGCGACCCGTTCCATCAAAATTGAAGTAACCTAATGTCCCGCAATAAGCACCTCTTGCTTCTTCTTCTAGCTCTTCAATAATTTGCATTGCCCGAATTTTTGGGGCTCCTGTAATCGATCCCCCAGGTAAAGCAGAGAGCAACATTTGCATCGGATTAACATCATCTTTAAGGGTGGCAACAATCTCACTGACCATATGATGAACTTGATTAAAACTTTCAATCTCGAATAATTGTGTTGTTTTTACCGACCCTGTATTGGCATAAATGCTCAAATCATTACGTAATAAATCAACAATCATGACATTCTCTGCCTGATCTTTTTGCGAGTTTTTTAAAGTTTGTTTTGAAATAAAATCTTTTTCGATATCTTCATATCGAGGCATGGTTCCCTTAATAGGTCGGGTCTTAATTTGTTTGTTTTGATTGAATTCAATGAAAAGCTCAGGGGAACAACTTAGTAATTCAAATTGATCTAATTTTAAATAACCTGCATATGGTGCATTAGTAAGGCTCCATAAATCTTCAGTTTTATTTAATAAAGCGCCTTTAAAATCAGCTTTAAATTCTTGGGTTAAATTAATTTGATAACAATCTCCAGCTTTAATATATTCGTGTATTTTATTAAAAGCCTCAAAATATTGCTCTTTAGACCATCTTGGCTGAATAGGAGTTTTTAATTCAAATGTATTTTTATATTTATTACAAATAGAGTTCTCTATTTTTTTTTCAATATATCTGAATATATCAAGTGCATCTATTTCATCGCTAAAAAAATACCAATCATTATCTATATATTTTAAAAAAGAACGATATCGACCTAAGAATAAAGATGGCTGGATATGAGTTTGAGCATTAATAAATTGATGTGCAGCAAAATCATAACTAATAAAACCGATATAGCCGCCGTTAAAACTTGTTATCGAGTTAATGTTTTTACTTTCTTTTAATTCATTTTTTTTTAGTTGAATAAAATCTAATAATTGATTCGATTTTGTTATATTTTTATATTTATTAAAATTTTGACGTTGAAATACTAAGTTGTTTTTATTTTGAATAAGCATGTATTGCTGAGGAAGAAAACCAATAATGGGATTGTTATTGTCATTTAAATAAATGAGCCCAGTTAATTCTTGTAAAATTTTTAAAATCTCTGCAACACTTTCACCATGTAATGAGATTTTTTTCTTTAACTGAGACATTTTAAATAAGAGAATAGTTAATGAGGGAAATGTTAGTTTACTACAACTTGTGGACCATCAGCGAGAAGACTTACGAGGGAGATACTTTTCGTTGATAAAATAGTCGAATTTTAGAAGGAATCAGGGGCGTATTTTGACGTTAAAAGTGGAATAAACTGAGCGTACCGTTTGTCGGGTAGTTGGCAAAAAATGCACAACACTAGTTGAACAAAAAGTAACGTAGAGGTAATTTAGTAATTGCTAAGCAAAACTACTCAAGGATTGGAAGTTTCGGTTGCTATAAAAGAAAAATGCAACTTGAGACAATGAGAGTGGTTAAAGTCAAAAAATAAATGCTCTTGGGAGAGTGCTCAATGAAAATGTTCACTAAACTTGCTTTAGTTTCTTCTTTAGCTATCAGTGCAAATGCAATGGCAATGCAGTCAATGGACGATGCTGCGCTTAGTGCTGCTACAGGTCAAGATGGTATTAACATTGGTATCGCTTTAGGTTCTGGCGGTATTTCTATAGATAAATTATATATTCATGACAACGATGGTTTAAACCCTACTACAGGAATTACGGGTGCTGCAGCAACTGCGGGTGCAATCGCAGTAAGTGGAGTAACTGTTAAACAAGTGGATACAACAACGAACCTGCTAGATCTTAAAATTGATAGCGTTGGTGCTGCAGGTGCAAATGGAGCGTTTTTAAACGTTGCTGCAAATGTAGGCGCGGTTGATGTACATGTCGGTTCTGTGGGTGTTGGTACTTCTGGTACATTAAATACGACTACTGCTGTACGCGGTATTACTGAAACAGCTCCAACTGAAATTATTTCTGGTCTAGACTTATCTTTAGGTGCTATTTCAGCGAATGTACAATTAGGTGCTACTCCACAAGGCGCAATGATTAAAGTGAATTCAGCTTTAAAAGGAGGATTAACTTTATCTAACTTCGGTATTAATGATGCTGCAGGGGGCGGTAAAATTGTTCTTGATAAAGTTATGGTTCGTGGCGCGGGTAATACAACTGGTGATTTAGACGTAAATGCGAATATTTCAGTTGTACCAACTGGTTTGAAAATCCAGAATAATAGTACTCAAGGTATGAATCTTTATGTACAAGGTGTACATTTAGGTTCTAGTACTGCGGCTTCAATTGGTGATATTGAAATTCAAGGTTTAAATGTAGGTACTTCTACAATTACAGTTTCTGGTCACTAATTTAAAAAAGTTTAAAATAAAAAAGCGCGTTTTATACGCGCTTTTTTATTTAATGAAAATTAAATTAATTTTATCTAGTTGTTTAATATAAATTATTATATGAATAATAAATATATTAGAAGTGCCAATATTAAAAAATGAGAGTTAATTAACAGTTTAATTAAAGTAGAACTATACATTCATCAAAAAGATTAAAAAAAAGCTGTTTTTTACAAAAAAAAAAGGTATCTTCAACACACAGGGATGTAGAGCTATTGCTCTAAGAATAAAATGAATAAGGCCAGTTGCGCCACCATTTAGAACAAGTGCTTATGTTAGAGATTGCTTTAGGCTCAGCATTGATATATTACTTTGCGACAGAAGCCTTCGAAATAGAAAAAAAGCCACCAGGAACTGTGTATTACACAGAGACTGCCGATTCACGTAATTTATCTTTTCGCCGTAATCATATTGAACCCGTTAGGATTAAACCCGCTGTAGAAGACCAGTTTCGCGGCATTGTTCGGCAGGCATATGATTATAGCTGTGGTTCAGCCGCTCTTACTACACTTCTAAATGGTTATGTGGGTACTAGTTTAACTGAACAGCAGACCATGAGCGGCTTGCTACAGTATGGTGAATATCAGCGGATTATTGAACGTCGAAGCTTCTCGCTACTTGATATGAAACGCTTTGTAACTGCTATCGGTTTAGATAGTGGGGGATATCGTGGCGAGTTTTCAGATTTAGTCAATCTTAAACAGCCCGCAATTGTTCCAATTTCTTATGCTGGATTTAAGCATTTTGTCGTATATAAAGCTTATAAAGATGGACGAGTCTATGTTGCTGACCCTGCATTAGGGAATATCAGCTTTGATGAAAATCGTTTTAAAGAAGTTTGGGATAATAATACATTATTTGTAATTTCTGTCCCTGAATCTCAGCGTAAAGACTTACTGGCTTTAAAAGATTCAGATATGCGTCATGTGGAAGATGCAACTGTTAACCGTTATGCCTTTGTGGATATTCAATATCCTGCATTTAATTATGACCGTTTAGCAAATAAAGCTTCGACCATGCGACGGGTGCTAGATAAAGACCCAAATTCTGCAACCTATAATCAGCCAATAGAAACTTATATGCGTCTTTACTATAAGCGTAAATAATCAAATGTAAATTGAATAAAATAAATACATTAGGTGGGAAGAAATATGAATAATCGATGGATGAATATGAGTGTGTTGGCATTAAGTATGAGTGCTATTACAGGTACACTCTATGCTGATGATCAAGTTGCACAAACAGAAGTACAAAATACTGCACTTGCATCTGAAGTCAGTACGACCTCAGAAGTAACAGCTAAAAAAAATTCAGTTCAAGAAGGGGGAGCAGCTTCGACTACAGAAGCTGTACCTACTGAATCTGCTCCTGCATCAGCTAATCCAGAAGTACACCAAGCTGCTAATGCTTTACAGAAAAAAGAAGGCGATGCGACACAAGAGACAAATTTACAAGAAGTATTCACATCAAATGAACGTCAATATTCTTTGATAAAACGAGGTGCGGTTTCTGCATATTATGACCTTGACTACACTTATTATCGTGATGCTCGAATTGATTTAGCTTTGGCAGATAATTCATCTCAACTGAACCGTTTACGTGTTGAAGAAGATGCTAACCATACTTTGACAAATAGTTTTACGGTCCAGTATGGAGTCTTGGATAACTTAACTCTTTCAGCAACGTTACCTTTTGTTGCAAAGTCTGAAATTATTAAAAATACAACTACTGCCGGTTTGGGTGATATCTCTTTGGGCGCGCGTTGGGAACCATTTCCTTTAAAGCAAGGTCGTTTACCACTCGTTCTCTTTGGTAGTTTATCTACAAAAACTGGTGATAGTCCTTATGAAATTGGCTTAGATGAACTTTCAACAGGTAAAGGTTATTACTCTGCTGGAATCGGGGCAAGTACTCGTAAATATATTGATCCGGTTGTTTTATTCGCTTCTGCCTCTGCCAACTATGGTTTTAAAGAGAGTGGCTTAAATCAAGCCAGAGGTACACGGACCTTAACTTCATTTGATCCTGGTATTAGTGGTGGTTTTGCTTTCGGTTTTGCTTATTCATTTAACTATGATGTGTCATTAACCATGTCGTATCAGCAAAGTTTTAATACAAATGCTGAGTTCCAGTTTAATAATGGTGAATCATATAAATCACCAGACCAAAGTAGTGCAATGTTGTCTTTTGCTTTAGGCGTGCGTGTTTCACCTGAAACAATTGTCAATGGCACGGTTGGTATTGGCTTAACCCAAGATGCACCAGATGTTTCACTTGGTCTATCTTTCCCGCTAGATTTTATAGGCTTTGGCAAAAAAAACAAATAAGGAGATATGCAGGTGAAATATCCTAAATTATGTCCTTTAACGGCGGCAATTGTCATCTCCGGTGTTTCTAGCTTTGCCAATGCTCAATTAGGACAAAACTTAGCAGTTGATATTCGTTCACTATCGATGGGGAATGCTGTAACTGCAGATCCGCCTGGTATTAGTGCAGTTCATTTTAACCCCGCAGCTTTAGCAAAAATTGATGGATTACAGACAGATGTTCAAGGAATTTTAGCTAATTTCGATATTCAGCGTGAGTATTCGGCACCTCCTGGTTATAACGTGTTTGGTTATTCAGATGATCCTCTTGTTTGTAATGATGGTCCTGAAGTTACCGCAAATATTTGTACCGATTTTAAGGGTCCTGTACGAGGGGATGTTGAATACGCCAGCTTATATATACCGATTCTTAAAAAAATGGTTGATTTGGGAGCGGGTTACCCACTCGTTGCACCTACAGCAGGAATTGCTTATAAGCCACCTGGTTCAAAAGTAACTTATGCGACAGCAATTTATGCGCCTTTAATTGCAGGTTTTGGTGCTGAAAATGGTAATGCTGGCAACTATATGGGGCAGCAGGTTGCTGTAGAGCGTATTACTTATTTGTCTCCATCTTTTGGCTATCAAGTAAATGACCATTTATCTGTGGGCGCATCTATAGGCATGTCATATAACGCCCTTGCTCTGAAAACAGATTTGCGATTTCCCAATGAGATGATTGGGGTATTGCGTATGGTTGATGACGTAATATGTGGGCCGTTTAAAGATAATAACGATATGATTACCAATCTATTGTTATTTGGCCTATGTAATACCCAAGAAGGTATGAATCCCTTTAATAAAATGGGATCACTTCAAGTTTCAATGGAGCAGTCTTTAAGTCCTAGTTATAACTTGGGATTGCTTTGGGAGCCGACGGATGATTTTGGCCTTGGTATGGTCTATCAAAGTGCTGCCAAAATGCGTATGAAAGGGAAATATCTGATTAATAATGCCAGAGCTCCTCAAGAGTTAATCAAGGGATTAAACTCATCACCTTCAGGTCAGGTTCTAGCAGCTATTCTTGGACTACCAGGGAGCGTACCAAATTCTGAGTCTGGTTTAGTCGCAATGGATCTTGAATATCCAGCACATTTTCAGGCAGGTATTAAGTATAAAGTATTACCCGATTTACAAGTTAACTTTGATGTAGGTTGGACTGACTATGCTGCGTGGAATAAGTTTAAATTCGAATTTGATCGCCCAATTTCGTTATTAAAAGTGGCCAAACTTTTATCTAATGATGTTACTGATAACTCATTGTCATTACCTTTGAAATTTACTTCCCCATGGAGTTGGGGCATTGGTTTAGAGTATTCAGCAACGGATCGTTTAAAGTTGCGTGCCGGTTATGAGCCTCGTTCCAGCGCTATTCCCAATGATAAACGTAATACAATGATTCCAATTAATAATGCGCAATTATTTGGTTTAGGGGTTGGATATCGATTTGACGCAGATACAGATCTAGATCTTTCGATTGGTTTTTTACGAAGTCGAGATAATATTCCGGCCTGTACGAGTAGCCTATCGAACAAGTGTGGTGTTGATAATATCCTGTTAAATCCTTATGCAGGTTTAGATGTTAAAACCAATACCAAAGTTACAGTACTCGGTTTAAATTATAGAACAAAATGGTAAATTTACATTACGAACGGATGTCTTGGTCTAGACTTGCTATTGCGACTTTTTTTGTTGCAATAGCAGCTAATTCTGCTGTTTATGCAGATGGTTTCTATACAATTATTGGGCCAGATGGTCGCCCAATGATTGTGCCGAGCAAAAAAGTAGAACGGGAGGTATCACCTGCTAAAGTATTAGCTCGTCCAGATGTAAAGGTCGATCGTTCAGAAGAAATGGTTTTACCTGAAGCAACTCAAAAATTAATACCATTGCCTAAAACAGTTTCAAAATCGTCTAATACTGCATCAACTGCATCAACTGCATCAACTGCATCAACTGCATCAACTGCATCAACTGCATCAACTGCATCAACTGCATCAGTGAACATTAAATCTGCGATTCCAACACAGACAAAAAAAGGTAAAGAAAAAGCAGGAGCTTCTGAGCAAAAGTCTGGTTTAGGTCGTAGTAAAGAAAAAATAATAGTCAAAGATTCTGATCTGGAACAAGCACTTGAAGAAAAAGTAAAGTCAAATCCAGTTCCATCCCCGAATAAGGATGTCGCTACTTCATCAGTACCAACACAAAAAAAGGATGAGAACAATTACATTACAATTGACGGTGTTGAATACATTAATAACGAATATTTAGAGAAACAAGAATTTAACCTTGAGGGTAAAAAACGTTTTTATATTATGCCGGACGGCTTAGGTCGTACTGAGTCTATTGAACGTAAAAAGGGTGTCAGTCAGTCTATTCTTGATAATGTATTAAATCGATCACGAAAAGATCAAGTCTCTTCTGTTGTGCTGGCTCCTACTTATCTACGATTATCACATCAAGAGTTGGCGAAGACTTTTGAGAATGATATGTGCTTCATCAAAGACAATAATAAGTCGATTAAAAAATTAAGCCAGAATAAGGAAATTGGTTTATGGCCAAGAAAACCCCTCAAAGAGAAATTTGAATACGAGGTCGTAAAAATAGATTCGTCTATTAAGAATATACAGGTGGCATCTTATGCTATGACCAATGAGAAGCCAGTATATTATTGGCCACTTGCGGTCTTTTTAGATGAAAAGGGTTGTGTTTTAGAGGGTGCAAGTGGTTTTAAGAGTAAAGCATATCCTGCGACAATTTTACAACATGCATCGATTTCAGGTGTTTTACAAGTACCTGACCGTACTTATTATATTATGTTGACGCCTTTATCTTCTGCTGTGGACATGCCAGACCAAGAGTTATCGAATCAGGGACAAATTAAAATTTCAGTATTACGTTAAAAATAAATTAGGAATTATGATGAGTAACAAAATTTTATTACCTTTTGCAGCATCCACACTGGCAATTTTATTAAATGGTTGTGGTGGTGGCAGTTCAACTATTAACGAAGATCCTACACAAGGAGGCGGTGGTATTCCAACCACCAATTTAGCCTGTAAAGCCGCTAGTATTTCAGATGAGTCTTGTTTGAACTTTGAACTGGATTATCCAATTGCTGGCCTAAACTTTGATTGTAGTTTATCCCCTAATCAGCATTACATTACAAAACTAGATCGTAACTCGGTTGGAGGTGCATGCAGCATTAGTAGCAGTAAGTCAGATGAAACGATCTCACTTTATTTGCAAGGGAGTGGCGCACGCAAGATTTCTTTAGGAACGATACCGCTTGATTCACTTGGTAAGTATGGGACTGTACATTTAACTGTATTAGATATGGCTACTGCATTAACTGGTCAGCCTCCAGCTTCCATGAGCAATACTGATCCGACAATCAAAGTTGCAATGGCTTTAATTAAGTTATTTCAGAGTATAGGTATTGAACGTGGCGATAATGTGGTTGGCGATTTACAGCCAACACAATTTACACAAGATAAGAAAGACTTACTGAGCAGTTTGACACAAGATGTAACTGTAGCTGAATGGAAAAGCGGTGAATATGCGACCATCTTAAAACCTTGGTTAGATGTAAGCCAAGTTTCTGATGAGCAAGCTTACGAATTGCTAGTTCAATCAACAAATATCTCTAATGCTGCATTATATCAAGCAAATGAAGCATTATATGCTGGAATTAGTAATTTACCAGCAGCTCTTCCACTGGGTTTCTATGGTTGTAACCAGACATCTTTAAGTAGTTGTTTCAGTACATCTGCAAACAATTTACGTCATATGATGGGCAACATGTTCTTGCTTACAGACCGTCAAGGCTATGGATTTGGTTATGGTATGCAATGGCGGGGGGATGCAACTCTTTCCAAAGATGCTAAAGGTAATGTTTTAGGTGTATTGCCAGCCATTATTTTATTGACCAAAGCGAAGCCGGTACAAATGATTGCTTCAGGACAAAATGGGTGGTTGAGCCCAATTAGTAGAGAAATTCAGTCTAGTCAGCCCCTACGTTTAAGTGTAGACAGTAATGCGAATAATGACTTACAGATTTATCAAGGTAAGCTTGTTAATGAATATGCTGTAGCTGGGAACGAAGGTTTTTATAAACAGTTAACACGTACAACTACCGCTGGAAATGCACAACATTATGGTTTGTGGCGTCAAACTGTAGGTACGGAAAGTTATAATGGTTCTTTAGATATTTTAAAAGCAAATCCAGTAAGTTATTTAGGAAAATCTATTTTTAAAACATCGAAAAATGTAAGTACTGGCCAGCGTTACGTATTTCCATTGTATGCAACTTTGACTTTTAAGTTTAATACAGCAGGACTTGCTCCCATTGATTTGGGCATTGTGGTTGATGAATATGGTGATATTCGTACAGATATTAAGCCAAATGCAACGGATACCGACAAATCTGGTCAGTGTGCGACAGTAGCAGATAGTAGTCTGATTGATAGCAATGGTATTCAACAATACCGAATCGGAACTACTGGTGGTACACAATCTTCAGATAATGATAGTTCGATTACAGTTCGTATGATTTTATCAAATCCTCAATTAGGTAATCTTAATGGGATTATGATGGGTCTGAATTCTATAGTGAAACAGGATTCTAATACAGGGGACAATATAGATGATTCGATTTCTGTGAGTGGTGCTAAGATTAATATTTATAATTTGTTAGCTGGTCAAAATACAGGGAACAGTATTAATTTAAGTACCTTTGATAATACGACAGTAAATTGGCTCAACTTATACGCTTATTATCAGGCTGTTTATAATAATATTAAGGATATTAGTCCGGCACCAACCGATGCTGAAAAAGCTTTGGCTCAACGCATGAATGGTACAGTATCGATTAAATTAGCGGATCAATCTATTCCAGCTTGTAATGCGATTAAGACTAAACCTTAAAAATAAGAGACAAATAAAAAAGACCGCATAGCGGTCTTTTTTATTATCTATGTATTAATTAACCTGTATGGTCTAAACGAGTACCTAAAGTTTCAAGATGTGTTGGGAAAACTTGTTGTTTACGATCTTCAAAATAGTGTCTTAATGTATGTTCAACACTAGGGAAAGCAAGCTCCCCCCATGGAATTTCATGCTCTTCAAACAGACGACTCTCGATGCTTTCTTCACCTGCACCAAAAATTCCATCTTTCAGCTGCGCTTTGAAGAGCACATAAATTTGTCCAATACGCGGAATATTGTACATACAGTACAGTTGCTCTATTTCTATCTCGGCTTCTGCTTCTTCACGAGTTTCACGTGCTGCCCCTTGCTCCATGGTTTCGAACAATTCCATATAACCAGCAGGTAATGTCCATAAACCATAACGAGGTTCAATCGCACGACGACAGAGAAGTACTTTGTTTTCCCATAACGCTAAGGCACCACATATTACTTTAGGATTTTCATAATGAATATTTCCACAATGAGTACAAACACGGCGTACTTTATGATCACCTAAAGGAATTTTTTGTTCGGTTTTATGCCCACACGCTACACAGAAACTCATAATTATCATCGAGTATAGAGATGCCTCAGCATAACTGAATTTTTAGACTTACGCATCAACTCTATTCCCTAAGTTTGATTTTCAGATATGATGCAAAGAGAGATAGAATAATAGGTGAATGGTATGGAAGAGCACTTGCTAACAAAAAAGTTACAGCAAAGATTGCGCTTTTCCACCCGCATACAAGAAGCACAAGCTGCAGTACTCATTGCCATTACTAATGAGAATAATCCAAAGGTACTGCTTACACGCCGTTCAATACATATGAACAACCATGCGGGGGAGGTTTCTTTTCCTGGTGGAAAGCGTGATCCTAGTGATACCAGCAATATTGTTGTAGCGTTAAGAGAAGCTCAGGAAGAGACAGCTTTAAATCCGTTTGATGTACAGTTGCTCGGCGATTTGCCAATGCAACGTGCAAGAAGTGGTTTGTCTGTAAAACCGATCGTTGGGCTTATTCCTCCAGAGGTGACTTTAATACCTCAGCCTACTGAAATTGATCGAATTTTTTTTGTGCCTTTGCAAGAATTAATCGATACAAGACCAATGCCTTATGAAGTGCGTTATGCCCATCAATCTTTATATTTTCCGAGTTTACAGATTGATAATGAAATTATTTGGGGTTTAACTGCTCGTATGTTGGTTGCTCTGTTTAAATATGGATTGGGTTATCAGAAAGATTGGCCATTTTTACTCAATTCACCAACATTTGGCATGCCAAAATTTTCTCATAAGAATAAATGATCAGGATTGATAAATTATGATGTATAGCTATCAAGGACAGTATCCAAAAGCATTACATGAACCATGGGATGGTTGGGTTGCTCCAACAGCAACGCTCATTGGACAAGTAGAGTTAGGGTGTCAAGTCAGCATTTGGTTTGGAGCTGTAGTACGTGCCGATAACTGTGTAGTTCGAATTGGTGATTTCTCTAATATTCAAGAAAATTCTGTATTACATACCGATGCTGGACTTGAGTTAAATATTGGTGAATATGTCACAGTCGGGCATAAAGTCATGCTGCATGGTTGTACGATTGGTGACAACAGTTTGATTGGCATGAATGCCGTGATTTTAAATCGGGCTGTGATTGGTAAAAATTGTATTATCGGTGCTAATGCTTTAATTCCTGAAGGAAAGGTGATTCCAGATAACTCAGTGGTGATGGGTTCACCTGGCAAAATTGTCAAAACTTTAGATGAAGATGGTGCTGCAAAAATACGTTTGAGTGCATTGCATTATGCTGAGCACTTTAAGAACTATGCAGATTTAAAAGAATTCCACTTTTAACTCTTTTTTAGAAAAATATTTTTATGCCAAGCACAAGCTTGGTATTTTTATTTAGAAAGAGAACAACTCGCCTATCAGAGCCGAGTGGGGTATCATAACCCTCGTTTTTAATCTGATTTAATACTAAGGTTGTGCATGAAACTGCTGGCGTTGGAAACTGCAAACGAGCATTGTTCCATTTCATTAATTGATGAAACCCAAGAACTATTTTTCCAACTCGATACAAGAGCAAAAGCACAAACTCAGACTATTCTGCCAATGATTGAGCAGGGCTTACAGCAGACAGGACTTGACGTTGCTGGTTTAGATGCGATTGCCTTTAGTCGTGGCCCAGGTTCATTTAGTGGTGTCCGAATTAATGCGGCTGTAACTCAGGCTTTAGCTTGGTCACAAGATTTGCCGGTTATTCCAGTTTCTACCTTACAAGCTCTCGCGCAAGCAGCTTTTCGACTTGAAGGTTTAAGGCAGGTAACCGCGGTACTCGATGCGCGTATGAATGAAGTTTACATTGCAAGTTTTGTTCTAAATGAACAAAACATCATGCAGTGTATTGATGAAGAAAAATTAATAGGCTACGAGCCAGCTACTGCTTACGCAAAACATTGCTTAATTGGTTCGGGCGCAAAGCTACTTCAAGCTGATGCAGATCATCAAACAATCACTGCAACTGCACAAGACATTGCTTCTATTGCACGTGTTTATGCAGAAGAAAAGCAGTGGGTTGATGCTGAACATGCTTTACCAGTTTATTTACGTGATGATGCATGGAAAAAAATAGCAGATCAGGGTAAAGCAAAATAAAGGCTAATCATGCACATATATTTTGAAGTAGATTTTCAAGAGCAAGCACAGCACTACCAAGCTGTGCTTTGTTCTAGAGGCGTGACTGTAGAATTGCAGCCAGTTGAAAAACTGAATGCACGTTTTTTACGTTTAAATCCTGAGTTGGCAATTTGTGTGGATGAAAACGGGTTATGGTTATCTGCAAATGGCATGAAAATGCAGCCCGACTGGAAAGCCGAAATTTCCCGTTTAAAACGTGCAAGTCTTAAATCAGAAATGATTGCCCGTGCTTGTCAGTTAAGTGAAAAGCCAATACTGGTTGATGCTACGGCTGGTTTAGGACACGATAGTTTGCTCATGGCTTATCTTGGCGCACAAATACAATTGGTTGAGCGCCATCCGATTTTATTTACCTTACTTGAAGATGCAAAAGCCCAAGCTGAACAAGATAGCTTTTTAAGTCAGTTTATGGATCGGATTCAACTGATCTTTGCTGACTCTGCAAGTTATTTACAACAGTTACAGCAAACAGCTCAAATGGTTGATGTGGTTTATCTAGACCCGATGTTTCCGCAGCGTGATCAGAATCACCAAGCCATCAAAAAGCAAGCCCAAGTTAAAAAACAGATGCAGCTTTTACATCTGCTTTTACCCGAAGATGGTGAGATGGATCTGGGAAATGATTTACTGGTTTTGGCACAGAAAGTTGCTAAACGTGTAGTCGTTAAACGACCACGCCATGCTATTTTTTTGGCAAATCAAGAGCCAGCTCATCAATGGCAAGGAGATGCTTGTCGTTTTGATGCGTATTTTCAGTAGGCTTATGTAAGGTTAGGTTTTATTGCTTGAATAATGCACAAATATATGTGATATAGTTCAAAAGCATGATTGCTAAAATTCTTAGCAGGCATACACTTAAGATGCCTGACAAAACGAAATTTTTGAAAACCTTTTATGATTGATCTTAAACCCTCCATTAATTTTTGGCATGATTTTAAAAGCAACCAAATTGCCGGAATGTGGCTGTTTTTGGGATCAAGACGTTCTTTACAAATTGTACATCCATCTATTCTTCAGCTGATTGTCTGGGGAATTTTAGGGGGATGTACTAACTCTCTTTATAGTTGGCTTGTGGCTGGTCAAATCGGTGATTTTAATTCACAAGGTTTAATTGGTTATGCACTTTGGCCGTTTATTGCCTTAATTGTTGGTATTTTCTTATCACAGCGCACCAACCAACCTCGTTTAATGCTAGTACCTGCTTTACTGTGGTTGGTTCTAGATACAAATATCTTATTAATTCAATGTTTAATTCAGTATTTGGGTTCTAACGGTTATCTCAACTTTATTCCCGATGCTATTTATAACGGAATTTTACCGAGCTTATTTGTGGCTTTGTTTGTGTGGCAAAGTTTAGCGGTGATTTGGGTTTTCTCACGCGAACTTAAGTGGCCTTGGTGGGAACGTGCACTCGTCATGGTTGCGACTATTGCGACGATGGTGGTATGGCAACTTTCCGTAAAAGATCAACCAATTTGGAAGGTCGAAGATTCGGCTCCAACATTTGCTGAAGATGCTTTTTACGCACAAAGTAAGCTACTGACTGACTCTTTAGAGAAAGTGCAATATGGTGAGCAGGCAAAAAGTCATTGGTATTTTTTAGGTGTTGCTGGCGATAGTTACCAAGATGTTTTTAAATCGGAAGTAGTCCGTATTAAAGAACAGTTTGATACACGTTTCGGAACGATTGGTCGTTCGATGATGTTGGTCAATAATCCAGACACCCGCACAGAAATTCCGATTGCCTCTAAAACCAGTATCGAGTTAGCCCTACGCCGTATGGGGCAGCAAATGAACCGTGATAGCGATGTCCTATTTCTATATATGACTTCACATGGTGAACAGAATCACTTCGAAATTGAAAATGCACCATTAGATTTAGGGCAAGTAGACCCTAAATGGCTGCGTGAAACACTTGATAAATCTGGTATTCGCTGGCGTGTGATTGTTATCTCAGCCTGTTATTCAGGAAGCTTTATTCCTGCTTTACAGTCTCCTGATACTTTAATTATTACTGCATCTGCCGCTGATAAAACTTCTTTTGGATGTAATAACGAAGCTGATTATACCTATTTTGGACGAGCTTTCTTTGATTTGGCTATGCGAGAGCAATCGTCAATGAAAGATTCATTTAGTACAGCTAAGCAAACGGTAACCAAATGGGAAGTGGCTCAAGGTGTTGAACCTTCAGAGCCTCAGTGGATGATTGGTAAAAATATGGAACTTATGCTACCTCAATTGGAAAAGTATTTATTTCCTCAGCAAAATACGAGTAGTGTAGATATTGCTCAAACAAAAACAGAGGCTAAAAACGATGCAACTCCTGCAAAAAAACCGCTGCTTTGAGGGCGAGCAGCGTATATACCAATTTGAATCTTCTTATTTAAAAGGACAAGCGAAGTTTGGTGTTTATTTACCACCGGCAGCTTTAGAGGGTAAAGCTTGCTCAACTCTATTTTACTTAGCGGGTTTAACGTGCACTGAAGAAACTTTTGCCATTAAAGCCCATGCACAGCATATGGCATCACAACTTAGTCTTATCTTGATTACACCTGATACTTCTCCACGTGGTGAACAGGTTGCCGCAGGTGATCATTGGGATATAGGTCAAGGTGCAGGCTTTTATATTAATGCCACAGAAGCACCTTGGTCTGAGCATTATCAAATGGAAAGTTATTTGATTGATGAGTTATATCCACTCATTTTAAAAAGCTTTCCTGTAAACGCTCAACAAGTCGGTATCTTTGGGCACTCAATGGGTGGTCATGGCGCATTAACTTTAGCGTTTAAATATCCTGAAAAGTTTAAGTCTGTATCTGCTTTTGCTCCGATCTGTGCACCAACTGAATGCGCATGGGGAGATAAAGCCTTTAGCCATTATTTAGGTGCAGATCGCGATAGCTGGTTGGCTCATGATGCCACAGCTTTAGTATCAAAAAATGGTGCAGTATTTGACGAAATTTTGGTTGATCAGGGATTAGATGACCAATTTTATGAACAACTTCACCCTGAAAAATTTAAGCAAGCATGTTTAAAAGCAGGACAGCCTTTAACTTTAAGACAACATGCTGGTTACGATCATGGCTATTACTTTATTCAAACCTTTATGGATGAGCATTTGCAGTTTCATGCAATCCAGTTAGAAAAGGTTTCTGGCTAATTAGTGTTGCCATTCAACCTGAAATTCTTGTTGAGCCATACGGTTTAGATGATCAAGGACAACTTTTTCTAAGTGGTTGTGGTCATCTAACTGGCTATCAATAGCAACGTTTAACTGTTCAGTTGCTGGTGCAAGCGTAATCGTTGCCGTAGGCATTAAGATTTTAAAATCTTGTTCAGTCTCTTGTACTTCAAATTTGTGTTTCCAATGATTAACTAGACGTTTTGCAATACGTTTACCATCGTTTGTTAATAGATGAGTTGTGCTTTTCATTATAAATCCTCACATTGGTTTAATGTACCTTAACAAATTCGTTTCGCCGTTAGCATTCTATTGTTGCAACATTACGTTGCAAGTTTGAAATGTTGTCATTTGAGCAAGGAAGAGCGGCCCAATTAGGTTGTTTTTTGTTATAATTTAAGCCTCTCCTTAAATTTTTAGCCAGGTCATCCACCTATGTCCAAGCCTTATTTGATTGCTCCTTCTATTTTATCTGCCGATTTTGCTTGTTTAGGCGAAGATGTAGACAAAGTGTTAGCCGCGGGTGCAGATGTGGTGCATTTTGATGTTATGGATAATCACTATGTTCCAAATTTAACTTTTGGTGCAGGTGTGTGTAAGGCGCTCAAAAAATATGGTATTCAAGCTCCTGTTGATGTGCACTTAATGGTATCTCCAGTTGACCGTATCATTGGAGATTTTTTGGAAGCGGGTGCAGATATTATTACGTTCCACCCAGAAGCGTCGCACCACATTGATCGTTCATTACAGCTGATTAAGTCTGGTGGTGCTAAAGCAGGTTTAGTCTTTAACCCAGCAACGCCGTTGCACTATTTGGATTATGTACTTGATAAAGTTGATCAAATTTTAATAATGAGCGTAAACCCCGGTTTTGGTGGGCAAAAGTTCATTCCAATGACATTAGAAAAATTGCGTGAAGCTCGTAAAATTATCGATGCAAGTGGCCGTGATATTCGTTTAGAAGTTGATGGTGGTGTTGGCCCTGCAAATATTCGTGAAATTGCAGAAGCGGGTGCAGATATGTTTGTTGCTGGTTCAGCTATTTTTGGTCAACCAGATTATAAAGTTGTGATTGATCAAATGCGTGCAGAGCTTGCGAAAGTGGGCAGTGTAGACGCTTAAAAAGTATGTTGAACTGAGAATAAGCTTGTGGATAACTTTGTTTATAACTATATGGATAACTGTGTTGATAACCGTATGGATAAGATGTTGGTAAAATAAACAAAATTAGATCAACTGTTTATTCTCTAATCGGAATGCATAAAAAAAGAACGGTTTGGCGTTCTTTTTTTATGCATGTTGGATATTTTATTATCTGATTTTTTATTAAGCTTTGCTAAAAAATAACCTGTGCAAAAAACGATACGGCCCTGTGTAAAAAATTTTTAGAGAGAGATAAGTATAAAACTGTAAAAGTGTCATGAAAAATAAAGCTAAATTTGCTTTAATAAGATTTTAGTAAGATAAGAGATTTAGATAATTAATGACGATAAAAATTTTAGCGGTAGATATGGATGGGACTTTTCTTAATTCTAAGAAGCAGTACAACAAAGCACGTTTTTTAAAACAGTATGAACAACTCAAACAAAATAATATTCATTTTGTGGTTGCCAGTGGTAACCAACTCGCAAAGCTGATTACCTATTTTCCAGAAATTAGTCATGAAATTGCTTTTATTGCAGAAAATGGCGCGCACGTTGTAGATGCAGGGCAAGAAATAGCTTTTGCTCATTTAAGCCAGCAACAATATATTGATATTCTAAAAGCGATTGATCCTGTATATACCTCGACTATGGTGATCTGTGGAAAACAGAGTGCTTATGTGCATAGCAGCATGAACACGGAGGACTATGCCAAAGTCGCTAGATACTTTGAAAAGCTAACAGTTATTGATGACTTTTATGCACTAGATGACTTGGTGTGTAAAATTACTTTTACTGCTCAGGAAAACGAAAGCTTTGCGATTTTTGAACATTTTCAAAAGCAAAGTTTTGTTGCAGATAAAGTCTTAGTGCCTGTTTCAAGTGGTTTTGGCTTTATCGATTTGATCCTTCCTGACCAGCATAAAGCACATGGTTTGAAGCTCCTATTGCAAAAGTGGCAGATTGAGCCTAATCAAGTGGTTGCGATTGGTGATAACAATAATGATATCCAAATGATCAAAGCTGTGGGTTATGGGTTTGCGGTTGGAAATGCCGTGCAAGCTTTGAAAGCAGTAGCTCCTTATACAACTGTAAGTAATGAACAAGAAGGTGCATTGCAGGTAATTGATTTAGTGCTTCAGCATCAACCACCATTTGCTTAATTACTTTAAAACAAACAGTTAAGATTGAAAATTGTATCTGTTTAAAAACTTGGTTATGCTAATGGAGTTAAGATTACTCATCAGCTCTAGGCGATAAACCACAATGGCTCTACAACACTTACGCAAGTATGCTTGGTTTGTGTTCCTAATGACTTTGGTCATTGGGTGGAGTGGTGTATCTGTTGCTCAGATGCCTATGCAGCATGATCTTCATACGATGCCATGTCATAGTGAAAAAACTTCGCATAAGAATATGCATGTTCAAACAGATGATCAGACTGTATGTCAGCAAACCATGACTCAGTCTCTTCATTCGCACGGTGAGCATTGTAAGAACTGTAACCCCGTACATTGTCAAATGGTTAATTTGGCTTTACAGCAAGCAGTCCCAGATGTTGAATCACAATTTGTTCCTATATCATCTCAATTTAGCAGTGTTTATCAGGCTCAGCATTTAGCCGGCTACTGGCAAGAAATTTTACGTCCTCCAAAAGCTTAATCCTTTCTTACTTATTTTTTTAGTTCAAAGGATTACAGCAATGTCTCATAAAACAATTAGCAGCCTCGTCGCTGTATTTGGTCTATTGGTTTCACCATGGACCCTCGCGGCAATTAAGGAATATCACCTTAATATTAATGAACAACAGGTCAATGTTACTGGTCAGCCACTCAAGCGAATGACCGTAAATGGCAAGTTTACAGCCCCACTTCTTGAGTTTGAGGAAGGGGATGAGGCTGTTATCCATGTTCATAACCAATTAAAGAATCAAGATACGTCTTTGCACTGGCATGGGTTGTTACTGCCAGGGTTAATGGATGGTGTGCCCAGTTTCAATAATTTTAAAGGAATCGCGCCAAACGGAGATTTTGTTTACCGCTTTAAGGTGAAACAAAACGGCACTTATTGGTATCACGCGCATACTAAAGGTCAGGAGCAAGATGGTTTATATGGCCCGCTCGTGATTTATCCAAAAGGGAATATACCCGTAGCTGCACATGAAAAAACTGACCGTGATTATGTGGTGATGCTTTCAGATTTTCATAATTCTTCAAGCGATAGCATTATGAAGAATTTGAAGAAATCTGCTGAGTATTATCAAAACCGCCGTGAAACCGTATCTGATGTTTGGAAGCAAGTTAAAGCACAAGGCTTAAAGGCAACTTGGCAAGATCGTTCGATGTGGAATCAGATGCGAATGTTAAAAACCGATATGTCTGATGTAACGGGTTATACCTTCTTAGTTAACGGTAAGACACCAGAGCAAAACTGGACAGGTAATTTTAAAGCTGGCGATAAGGTTCGATTACGATTTATTAATGCATCGGCAATGTCATTTTTTGATGTCAGAATTCCAAATTTAAAAATGACTGTCGTGAGTGCAGACGGACAGCCAGTTAAACCTGTAGCAATTGACGAGTTTCGTATTGGTACAGCCGAAACCTACGATGTGATTGTAGAGCCTAAACAAGCAAATTATCAGATTGAAGCAGAGTCTATTGACCGTAGTGGTTTTGCTATTGGTACTTTGCACAATGAAAATACGCAAGCTGTAGGGCCAATTCAAATGCCGCAGCCACGGCCACGTTCTTTGTTAACCATGGATGATATGGGCATGAGTCATGGCAAAGGGGCAAGTGATGAACATTCTGTCCATCAAATGAACATGCAACATGATATGTCGACCATGCCTGAAATAAAAAAAGAGGCGGTTCAAGACAGTACTAACCATGATCACGCAATGATGAACATGAGCCATGACATGAAAAATATGTCATCTGACGGACATGATCATTCTATGATGCAAATGAAGCACGACATGTCAGCGATGTCTGAAATGAAAAATCAGGATGCTCATGATAGCCATAATCACGCAATGATGAATATCGGCCACGACATGAAAAATATGTCATCTGGTCAACACGATCATTCTATGATGCAAATGAAGCATGACATGTCAGCGATGCCTGAAATGAAACATGATATGCAGGCAATGCCATCGGGTGAACATGGCCATGCCATGATGAATATGAAGCATGAGATGCCGAATCAATCTGACAATAAAACTAAAAAGAATGAGCCCGTTTATGGCTGGGCAAATGCTTCGACACCTGAGGGTATGAAAGCGCTGCAATATAGTGATTTGCAATCTTTAACACCTCAGCCAGACACACGTGCGCCAGAACGAGAGCTTGTTATTCGTTTAGGTGGCAACATGGAGCGTTATATCTGGACCATTAATGGCAAGAAATTTAGCGAAGCTGAGCCATTGCAAGTTAAGTATGGCGAACGTATTCGCTTGAAGTTCGTGAATGACAGCATGATGGCTCATCCAATGCATTTACATGGCATGTTCATGCAATTGGAAAATGGTCAGCAAGCTGAAAACTTACCCAATAAACATACCGTTATTGTTCCACCAGGAAAGACAGTTACTGCGTTATTAACAGCCGATGCTTTAGGAGAATGGGCGATTCATTGCCATCTGCTTTATCACATGAGTGCAGGGATGATGAATAAGTTGATTGTGGCTCAAGTGAATGATGGAGCAGTAGATGCATCTCAAGCACCTGTTCAATCTGAAAATGAAAAAGGAGCTAGTCATGCGCATCACTAAGTTATTTTCTCAAATGATATGTTGCGGTGCTTTCTCGAGCGTATCTGTATTTAGTTTTGCTCAAGAACCTTTAACGCATGATCATTTACGCGAACATGGTGGACAGATCTATCAAGCAACAAAAATTGATACTGGCTGGACTCAAAATGAAAAAGGAGAAGGCAGTTTTTCTTCTGAATTAGAAAGTTGGGTGGGAACTGATGAAAATAAATTATTCATCAAAGCTCATGTTGAAAAGGCCGAGTCCGAAGATGCTAATTACGGTGGCTCATTACTTTACAGCCGAAATGTAGCTGATTATTGGGATGTACAGGCTGGGGTAAATTACGAGCGTTTACAGCGAGAAGACAACAAGCAGGATCGCTGGGCAGGTGTAGTAGGTTTGCATGGCATGGCACCTTACTTTTTTGAAACCGATGCCTATTTATATGCGGGTGAAGACCAGCTATGGAAGCTAAGTTTAGAAACGGAAAGAGACTTACTCTTTACCCAAAAGCTAATTGGTAAACCTTATTTAAAAGCAGATGTTGTTTTGCAAGATGAATCTCACTATGCAAGTAAAACAGGTTTATCAAGTTTACAAGCTGGTTTTCAAACCCGTTATGAAATCAACAAAAAGGTCATGCCATTTGTTGATGTGGGTTACGGCTATGAAAAAGGTTTAAAACAAACTGCTTGGCAAACTGGAACCGACTCTGAACATGGTTGGTATTATGGAGCAGGGTTAACACTTAAGTTCTAATTGCCGAACAAAAATTAAGCTTAATGACATGCCATTGGTTTATACTGATGGCATTGTTTTTTGTGTCAGTTATGGTGCACAGATGGCTTTAGAAAAACAAGAGAATCAAATACATTTAAATAAAACTAGCTCTAGCTGCGGGTGCTCAAGCATACCGTCTCAGGAGTATTCTACACCTAGTGAAGCTGTGCCTAGAAAGAGCCAATGGGTGAGTTATTATCATATTCCTCACATGGATTGTGCAGCTGAAGAGCAAATGGTACGGATGGTTTTGGCCTCTTACGCTGACGATATTCAAGAGCTTCATTTTGACTTACCAGCACGGCATTTGGCGATTTATCACAGTGTTCAAGCGGAAAAGATCACCCAAAGCCTGCAACGTCTAGGACTAGGAGCAGAATTACAACAAACGCAGCCGCATTATGAACCTGTTGAAAAACCTAAAAAGGTTCGAGCTAGTTCTTCAACAAATGCGTCACAAAAGCAAGTTTTACAATGGCTGTTACTCATTAATGGCGTCATGTTTGTCATTGAGTTTATGGCAGGTATTATTGCTTCATCGACAGGATTAATCGCCGATTCGCTTGATATGTTTGCGGATGCTGCAATTTATGGCATTGCCTTATTTGTGGTGGGTAAAAATCTAAATGCACAATTAAAGGCTGCCCATCTTTCAGGATGGTTCCAGTTTGGCTTAGCCATAATTGTGTTAATTGATGTGTTGCGCCGTTTTATATACGGCAGTGAACCTGTTTCAATTCTCATGATTTTAATTGGTGGCTTAGCACTTGCGGCCAATATTAGTTGCCTTTATTTAATGAGAGACCATAAAGAGAGTGGGGCACATATGAAGGCGAGTTATATCTTTTCTGCAAATGATGTCATCGTAAATTTAGGTGTCATTGTTGCGGGAATATTGGTTGCCATTACAGGTTCTCCTTACCCTGATTTAATGATTGGATTAATTATTGTTTTGTTCGTTTTAAACGGTGCACGAAAAATTTTACAGTTAAAAAACGAATAATATTTTCTAAGACAGGCAAGCTTTAGATAGGGTTTGCCTTCATTTTTTATTTTAAAGTAAACTGAGCCCTCACATAAAGGAGGAACGACCTCCCCCATATTGGGTAATCATGTCGGGACGACCTGACACTATAAAAATTAGTGAATGTTATGGCTTGGGCTATTTTAATTTTAGCAGGTGTATTTGAAATCATTTGGGCATATTCTATGAAAATGTCCGAAGGTTTTACACGCTTAACCCCTAGTATTATTACCGTAGTTTTTATGATTTTGAGTGTAATTCTGCTTTCAATGTCAATGAAAACGTTACCTCTTGGCACTGCCTATACGGTTTGGACAGGAATTGGCGCAATCGGGTCATTTCTAGTCGGTATTTTCTTTCTTCATGAGCCTGTTGGTGCTATGCGAATGATTGCTGCCGTATTGATTGTGTCAGGTTTGGTTTTAATGAAAATTTCATCGCCGTCCTAAGAGAATAAACTATGTTGCTATCTTATAAGTATATCAATTCGCCGGTTGGGCAATTAAAGCTGGTTGCGAATGAAAATGCTTTGGTGGCAATACTCTGGGACAATGAAAATCCAAAACGTGTTCGACTGGCCGAGCTGGTCGAACAAATTGAGCATCCGATTTTATTAAAAACTGAACAACAATTAAAAGAATATTTTGAAGGCAAACGCCGTGAGTTTACATTGCCATTAGATTTTGAAGGAACCGATTTTCAAAAGCATGTCTGGGCTGCTTTACTGACCATTCCCTATGGTGAAACAAGAAGTTATAAACAAATTGCAATTCAAATTGGCAATGAAAAATCAGTGAGAGCAGTGGGTGCTGCGAATGGTAAAAACCCGATTTCAATTATTGCACCTTGTCATCGAGTTATTGGTGCAGGCGGTGCCTTGGTTGGTTTCGCTGGTGGTCTTGATAAGAAAGATATTTTATTAAAGTTAGAGCAAAAATAAGCTATTTTTAGCGCTCGATTTTTTTAGGCTTTTCTAATAAGCTGTCAACAATGATATTTCATATAAAGCGGGTTTTATTGCATCGCTATTTTGAAATATTGATCTTATTCATAACAAACTTTGGATGTTCTAAAAATGGCTGTCGGCGACGTAACAATGCCACAAATGCATGTGGTAAAAGGTGTAAAAATTGGCTCAACAGAAGCATATGTACGTTACCCAAACCGACGAGATTTAGTCATTTTTGAGTTTGCAGAAGGTTCAAATGTTGCAGGTGTATTTACTCAAAATGCATTCTGTGCCGCACCTGTTCATGTTTCTAAAGCTCATCTTGCTCAAGGTAACCCTCGTTATTTAGTAATTAATACAGGTAATGCCAATGCGGGAACTGGGCCTAAAGGCTTAAAAAATGCTCAAGATACTTGCGCGAAGTTAGCTGAGCTTGCAGGTGTGAAAAGTTTTGAAGTGCTTCCGTTTTCTACGGGTGTGATTGGTGAGCAGCTTCCAATGGAACGTTTACTCGCTGGTCTTCAACCTGCATTAAATAACCTACAAGACACTGCTTGGAATGATGCTGCAACAGGTATTATGACGACAGACACAGTGCCTAAAGGCGCATCTGAACAATTTGAACTTGATGGCATCACCTATACCATGACTGGTATTAGTAAAGGTGCCGGAATGATTCGCCCGAACATGGCAACCATGCTGAGCTTTGTTGCTACAGATGCGCCTATTAGCCGTGATTTAGTACAAAAGTTACTAAAAACGACGGTGGAGTATTCATTTAACCGTATTACCATTGATGGTGACACTTCAACAAATGACTCTTGTATTTTTGTCGCAACAGGTCAGGCGGGCGGCGCTGAAATTACATCAGATAGCGATGCGCGCTACGCGAAAGTATTAGAAGTGCTTGCTCGTGTAATGAACCGTTTAGCACAGTTAATTATCCGTGATGGCGAAGGTGCGACGAAATTTATTACTGTTGCTGTAGAGGGTGGTGGTAACATTCAGGAGTGTTGTGATATTGCGTATAGCATTGCTCATTCTCCACTTGTCAAAACTGCACTTTTCGCATCGGACCCAAACTGGGGGCGTATTTTAGCTGCGATTGGCTATGCTGGAGTGAAAGACTTAGACGTGTCTAAAATTCAAGTATGGTTAGACGACGTACAAATCTGTAAAGATGGCGGCGCAGCTGAGGACTATACCGAAGAAGCGGGCGCGCGCGTTATGGCTCAAACCGAAATCACCATTCGTGTTGATTTAGGACGTGGTCAAGCCAAAGACACGGTATATACCTGTGACTTATCTTACGACTATGTCAAAATTAATGCTGATTACCGTTCTTAAATATCAGTTATAATCAAGCCTCGACAAAGAGGCTTTTTTATTAGCCCCAACTTTTGATATTAAATGATTCAATCCGTAAATCATTTAAGCAGTAACGTTATATGCGAGCAGGTATGCCAGCATGAAGGATAGAGAAGACGTTTTATGAGTGATGCGACTTTAATTGCCAACGATGCAAAAAACATTGTACAAGCGCATTTAGACCGTTTAGGTGAGCCAAAAGACAATCGCTTAAGTGAAGAAGCAAAACAACAAAAGTTTGCACAGATCGAAGCAGAGCTCAAAAAACGTGATGCTGTCCTTGTTGCTCATTACTATTGCGACCCTGAAGTACAGGAGCTTGCCGAAAAAACAGGTGGATGCGTTTCTGACTCTTTAGAAATGGCCCGTTTCGGACGAGATCATGCTGCCTCAACACTGGTTGTTGCTGGTGTAAAGTTTATGGGAGAAACAGCTAAAATCCTGTCTCCTGAAAAAACAATTTTAATGCCGACACTTGAGGCAACCTGTTCACTCGACTTGGGCTGTCCTGTCGATGAGTTCACAGCATTTTGTGATCAGCACCCTGACCACACCGTAGTTGTTTATGCCAACACATCGGCTGCTGTTAAAGCACGTGCAGATTGGGTGGTGACTTCAAGCTGTGCTGTAGAAATTGTTGAGCACCTAGATAGCTTAGGCGAAAAAATTATTTGGGCACCAGATCAGCACTTAGGTCGCTATATTCAAAAGAAAACTGGTGCAGATATGTTGCTTTGGGATGGTGCATGTATTGTGCATGAAGAGTTCCGTGCACGTGGCATTGCCAACATGAAAGCACTGTACCCAGATGCGGCTGTATTGGTACATCCAGAGTCACCAGAGTCAGTTGTAGACATTGCAGATGCGGTAGGTAGTACTTCTCAACTGATTAAAGCTGCGCAGACTTTGCCAAATGAAAGACTCATTGTGGCAACTGACCGTGGCATTTTCTACAAGATGCAGCAAGCTGTACCCAATAAGATTTTAGTTGAAGCACCAACAGCGGGTGAGGGTGCAACTTGCCGTTCATGTGCTCACTGTCCGTGGATGGCAATGAATGAACTCGATGGAATTTTAGAAGTTTTACAAAAAGGTGATCAGGAAATACACGTTGATCCAGCGCTTGCTGAACGTGCCAAAATGCCTTTAGATCGAATGTTAGCCTTTAGTGCATCGTTAAAGCGTTAAAAAACCTCAAAATGCTTGTTAAATATACATTTGATAAGGATTTTTAATTTTTTTTGACAATAGGTGTTGACGTCTGAGGGCGTCGCGCCTAGAATGCACACCGTACCGCACGATGTGCGATACAGCAAAAGCTGAGATAGATCGGAGCATAGCACAGCCTGGTAGTGCACCTGGTTTGGGACCAGGGGGTCGTAGGTTCGAATCCTACTGCTCCGACCACTTAAAATAATATTTTAAGATCGGCGAAGTATCGCATGATAAGCATCATCGGTTAAGCGCCTGTAGCTCAGTTGGATAGAGCATCCGCCTTCTAAGCGGATGGTCACAGGTTCGAATCCTGTCAGGCGCGCCAATCGGTAGCTTGGTAAATAGAACTATTTGATGGTGGATGTAGCTCAGTTGGTAGAGCCCTGGATTGTGATTCCAGTTGTCGCGGGTTCGAATCCCGTCATTCACCCCAATTTCGGAGCATAGCACAGCCTGGTAGTGCACCTGGTTTGGGACCAGGGGGTCGTAGGTTCGAATCCTACTGCTCCGACCATATTTTAAAAGCGTTCAAGCTTTAAAAAATATCCCAAATATTAAAAAGAATTTCTTCTTATCTTAACGATAGAAGGAATTTTTTTGTTTTTCTACTTCGAAATTTTAATTCAAACTCACTCCAATATTTGAACTCGTATTCCTTATATACATATAACCTCTGTTCTCTGTTCTCTGTTCTCTGTTCTCTGTTCTCTGTTCTCTGTTCTCTGTTCTCTGTTCTCTGTTCTCTGTTCTCTGTTCTCTGTTCTCTGTTACTGATATTTTTGTCTTAACTCATCTTTTTCTTTATCTGATAAAAATGCGATTTTAAGACCATTTTCTTGAGCTGTATAAATTTGCTCAGGGCTTAAACCTGCCAATGGAGCAGCAGTTAAATATTCATGTTGTATCTCAATACCTTCAACCGCGGGGTCATCTGTATTAATGGTGGCAAGCACGCCATGTTCTAAAAACGTCTTTAATGGATGTTCAGCTAGTGAGGGTACTGTGTTGGTTTGAATGTTTGAGGTGAGACAAGACTCAATGCCAATCTTATGTTTCGCTAAATAATCTAAAAGTTTTAAATCTTGAACTGCTTTAACGCCATGTCCAATTCGTTCGGCACCTAATTCTTCAATGGCTTGCCAAATACTTTCTGGACCAGCTGCCTCTCCTGCATGTACAGTAATGTGCCAACCTGCATCACGTGCTTTTTTAAAGTGATCAATAAATAAATTGCCCGGAAAACCAAGCTCATCTCCAGCCAGATCCAACGCTTTAATATTATTTTTATGGGCAAGTAGGGCATTTAATTCTTTTTCGCAGGCTTCTTGGCCAAAAGTACGGCTCATAATGCCAATTAAATTCGCTTTTACCCCGTAAGCTTGACTGCCTTCTTTGACTCCAGCAATCACAGCTTCCACAACGCCTTCAAGTGGAAGTTGATGTGTCATTCCCATATAACCCGGTGAAAAACGCAGCTCTACATAATCTAGGCCTTGCTGTGCTGCATCTTGCATATTTTCAAATGCAATACGCTTACAGGCATCTAAACTGGCTAATACTTTTACGCCCCAATCTAGCTTAGATAAAAAACTTAATAAGTCAGGTTCGTTGTTCATCACTTGGACGTGTGGGCGTAAAGATTCAATGTCGTAGGCAGGCAAATCTAAATGGTATTGTTGCCCTAATTCTAAAATAGTTTGAATGCGGATGTTGCCATCAAGGTGGCGATGTATATCTGTAAGGGGAAGTGTTTTTGTAATCATAGGTGTCTTCTTATCTGTTCGTATCAATTCATCATGCCTGTTTAGGGTTACTGATAAAAGTTTGGATTTGCTATGTTTTTGTGAAAATGGGTTTAGTTGAGTTTTTTGAACTTAAGATATTCGTTTAAGTTTTAATTTTGATGACATTGTTCTGGCCTAAGAAGATAACGCAGTCTGTGTAAGATACAAGCACTAAGATTTTTATTGTTTTTAATCTCGCTGAGCCTACCTACTGTTGACTCTTTAACAATGGATTGGCTAAAGAATGGTCATTGGTATTTCGTCTGTTACTTGTAAATATGAGTGAAGGCTTGCTAAAGACCAAACTGATAAGGCGATTAATTTATCTGTAGAAATCTATTTCTGGCAAGTAAATGAAAAGAAGAAATAGGAAGCGTTCAAATGAAGTCGGTACTTTGTCATCAAGCAAAACTACAAGTGGTGGACCAACCGAAATTAACGCCTGCAAAAGGACAGGTGTTATTGGAAGTGGTGCGATGTGGGATCTGTGGCTCTGATTTACATATGCAGCATCACTGTGATCACATGCATGATTTGGCTGCACGTGTCGGGTTTCATGGTTTAGCCAAGTCTACAGACCCATTTGTACTTGGACATGAATTTTGCGGCAAGGTTTTAGACTATGGTCCAAAAACACGTCATAAATTTAAAGCCGATACACTTGTTTGTGCAATGCCGCTTTTAAATGTAGATCAGCATGGTTATTTGTCTACAGGGCTTTCACCAAATGCTTCGGGCGGTTATGCCGAGCAAGTATTGGCTCAATCGAGCTTGATGTTTGAAGTACCCAACGGTCTAGATGCCGATAGTGCTGCCATGACTGAACCTATGGCGGTTGCATTGCATGCTGTTCGCCGTAGCCGTGTGAAAACTGGTGAACCTGCAATTGTGATTGGCTGTGGTCCTGTCGGGCTAGGTGTTATTTTAATGCTTAAAGCAGCTGGGGTTAAAACTGTAGTTGCCAGCGACTTTTCACCAAACCGTCGTAAGCTTGCCGAGCAATGCGGTGCGGATATTGTAGTAGACCCTAAAGAGACATCGCCATTTGCCAACTGGAAAGAGTTTGGTTTGCTTGGCAATGTTTCTGATGCCATTAACATGGGCATGGGACTGTTTGATAAGTTGCAAGCGACTCGCTTACCGTGGTGGCATGGATGGCGCATGATTGATAAATTGGGTGCTTTACCAAAACGTCCTGTTATTTTTGAATGCGTGGGCGTACCGGGTGTTTTACAGCAAATTATTGAAGGTGCACCTTTATTTTCCCGAATTGTCGGGGTAGGCGTATGTATGCAAAGTGACAAAATCGAACCCGCACTTGCAATTAATAAAGAGTTAGAAATTCAGTTCGTGTTGGGCTATACACCACTTGAGTTTCGAGATGCACTACACATGATTGCGGAAGGTAAAGTGAATTGTTCACCGCTAATTACCGGTGTTGTCGGTTTAGAGGGCGTTACGAGCGCATTTGAAGCATTACGTGATCCTGAACAGCATGCCAAAATCTTGATTGATCCAAAACGTAGCGGTTCAGATATTCAATTAATGAGTCATTAATTCAAAGTTATTTATGCATAACTAAAAGGTTGTGATTTGATTAATCACAACCTTTTTTATGAGTATAGATCGTAATATTGAGCATAAATAAAAACTGCTGAGCTAATTTATATTGCTCTTTAGTTGTTCTAGTTCTTGGTAAATCCACTCAACAAATTTTTGAATGGTTGGGGTGATGTCTTGGCTCGAATGAATGAGATAGTATTTTCGGCTACCTTTAAGTTTTTTATTGGAAACAATCACCAGTTCCTTTTTTTGCAGTTCAGACTCAATCAACATTTGTGGAATTAGAGCCATTCCCATGTCATGGCTTGCAGCAACTGCAAGCATTGAAAATAACTCATGACGTTGTCCATCAAAAGGTTTAGGGTGCTGCATCTGATGGGTTAGAAACCATTCTTGCCAAATACTAGGTCGAGTGGTTTGTTGTAGTAAGGGGATTTTCAATAAATCTTCTGAGTTTAGATCATAGGTATTTTCATTGATCATCACTGCATCTGGAAAATACTTTTCGATCAGTCTGGGCGAGCACACAGGTACAATTTCTTCATCCATTAAATAATGTGCTTGTATGCCGGGCCAGTGATCAATTTGCTGCTGCGTACCTGCAAAAATAGCAGCGTCAAAAATATTGTCATTAAATAAAAAAGGCTTGGTACTGGTTTCTAAGTGAACCGTAATTTCAGGGTGTTTTTGATTTAAAAGATGAAGTTTGGGTAATAGCCAGCGTGTTGCAAAGGTAGGAACGACACCTAGCTTTAATGTTCCACCTAAACCCTTATGGGAAATCACATCGGCCGTACATTTCTCTAAGCCTAATAAGTAGGGTTTAATGCTTTTAAAATACTGCTGACCAGCAATGGTGAGTTCAACACCATGCCGAGTACGTATAAAGAGTTCAACGCCCAAGAAATCTTCTAACTGCTGAATTTGGCGAGAGACTGCACTTTGGGTAATACATAACTCTTGTGCAGCATAGGTATAACTTAGATGTTTTGCTGCACTTTCAAAGCAAATCAGGCCCTGAATAGACGGGATGCTTCTTCGCATAAATAAATCCTTTTATTTGTCGTCATATTTCAAAATGGCATATGACCTACATGCAGTTATCAAAGTTTAGTATAAAAATAAGCCATTTTTAATGAAATACAACGAATTAAATATCTAAATTTAAACCTTCTTATTTTAAATATGCATAAGTCGCATATCTGCATGAACATTTATCGTTTGATTACTGCATTTTTCACGCATAACATCGAGTTAAATAAAGAAGATCAAATCAAGCAGAGGATGCGATGAATCACATGGTGACAACAAAAAAAGCAAAAGTTCAATTTAACTGGCAAGACCCATTTTTAATTGAGCAACAGCTTACCGAAGATGAGCGCATGATTCGTGATGCGGCTCATGCCTATTGCCAAGAACGTTTACAACCCCGTGTACTTGAACAATTCCGTCATGAAAAAACAGACCCATCTATTTTCCGTGAAATGGGAGAGCTTGGCTTACTGGGCCCAACCATTCCTGAACAATATGGCGGCGCGGGTTTGAACTATGTGAGTTATGGTTTGGTTGCGCGTGAAATTGAATATGTGGATTCGGGCTACCGCTCTATGGCGAGCGTGCAAAGCTCATTGGTGATGGTCCCGATTAATGAATTTGGTACCGAAGAACAAAAGCAGAAGTATTTGCCTAAATTGGCAACTGGTGAATATATTGGCTGTTTCGGTTTGACCGAACCAGACCATGGTTCGGACCCAGGCAGTATGATTACCCGTGCTAAAAAAGTTGACGGTGGTTATCGTTTAACTGGCGCAAAAATGTGGATTACCAATAGCCCAATTGCTGATGTATTTGTGGTTTGGGCAAAAGAAGTTTCTGCTGAAGGTAATGTTGGTGATATTCGAGGCTTCATTTTAGAAAAAGGCTGGGAAGGTTTATCTGCACCAGCAATTCATGGCAAGGTCGGTTTACGTGCATCGATTACGGGTGAAATTGTGATGGATAACGTTTTTGTGCCTGAAGAAAATGCATTCCCTGAAGTTCGAGGGTTACGTGGTCCGTTCACCTGTTTAAATAGCGCACGCTATGGTATTGCATGGGGCGCAATGGGTGCTGCCGAGTTCTGTTGGCATACTGCGCATCGATATACAATGGACCGCAAACAATTTGGTCGTCCGTTGGCTGCAAATCAGTTGATTCAAAAGAAACTAGCAGATATGCAAACTGAAATTGCATTAGGTTTGCAAGTGGCTCTACGTTTTGGTCGTATGAAAGATGAAGGCATTGCGTCGGTTGAAGGTACATCTCTAATTAAGCGTAATAACTGTGGAAAGGCACTTGATATTGCCCATATGGCACGTGACATGATGGGTGGAAACGGCATTAGTGATGAGTTTGGTGTGGCACGTCATTTGGTTAACCTTGAAGTTGTGAACACCTATGAAGGTACACATGACGTTCATGCCTTGATTTTAGGTCGTGCACAAACAGGCATCGCAGCATTTAGTAACTAACTCATTCATTTAAAAGATAGAGGTGTTCTTTCGAGAGCACCTTTAGGGATTTTTACGCAAAAATTTATGGATAATGACAAGATTCATCGTAAGGATACTCATGTGAAGCTACATCTCTGTGTACTTAGAATTGAATATAAGATAATGAAAAGTATAGAAGATTAAGTCATACAGAAAACATAAGTAGGCTATCGATGACTCATTTGGGAAAATGAGGAACTAAAGATGAACAATGACGTTCAAGTAATATCGAAAGAGTTAAGATCTACATTTCCAAGTAACCTTGGAACATATGAAAAGATTGGCCCTCATACATGGAAATGGGCGTTGTTATTTGCCTATTTTGCGATGGTGGTTGATGGCATAGATATTATGCTGTTGTCTTATAGCTTGACCAGTTTAAAGGCAGAGTTTGGTTTAAGTACCTTTCAAGCGGGTGCTTTAGGTAGCGCTTCTTTAGCTGGTATGGGTATTGGCGGTATTTTGGGTGGCTGGGCATGTGACAAGTTTGGTCGTGTAAGAACCATTGCAAACTCGGTAACCTTCTTTTCGGTAGCGACTTGTTTATTAGGTTTTACGCAAAGCTTCGAGCAATTTATGGCTTTACGCTTTATTGGTGCTTTAGGGATTGGAGCACTCTATATGGCTTGTAATACCTTAATGGCTGAATATGTTCCGACCACTTACCGTACAACGGTATTGGGTACATTACAGACTGGTCAGACCGTAGGTTATATTGCGGCAACCCTCTTAGCAGGGGCAATTATTCCAGATCATGGCTGGCGTATTTTGTTCTTCCTAACCGTCGTGCCTGCTTTCGTTAATATTTTCCTACAACGATTTGTGCCAGAGCCAAAATCTTGGCAGCTCACCAAAATTGAAAGCTTACAAGGCAATAGACAGCCTAAAGAAATTGTAGCGACTGAGAAACCCAAAAGTAGCAGCATCTATAAGCAAATTTTTAATAACTTTAAGCACCGCAAAATGTTTTTATTGTGGATGACCACAGCATTCTTCTTACAGTTTGGTTATTACGGCATTAACAACTGGATGCCAAGTTATTTAGAAACAGAAGTGCATATGAACTTTAAAAACTTAACCAGTTATATGGTGGGTTCATATACCGCAATGATTCTAGGCAAAATTTTAGCGGGTTATCTTGCTGACAAATTTAACCGCCGTGCTGTTTTTGTGTTTGGAACAATAGCCAGTGCCGTGTTCTTGCCAATCATTATTTTCTTTAATACGCCTGACAATATTTTGTATCTATTGATCACCTTTGGCTTCTTATATGGCATTCCATACGGTGTGAACGCGACGTATATGGCTGAAAGTTTTTCAACTGATGTGCGTGGAACAGCGATTGGCGGTGCCTATAACATTGGTCGTGTTGGGGCAGCGATTGCACCAGCAACCATTGGTTTCTTGGCATCGGGCGGTACGTTTACCATGGCCTTTATTGTGATGGGCGCTGCGTATTTTGTTGCGGGTGTATTGCCAGGCTTATTTATTAAAGATCGTCAGTACGATCCGCAAAAACAATCATAAACAATGACAAGAAGGTGCGTTGAGTACCTTCTAAAAGATAAGGGTATCGTTATGGGTGCATTACAAGGAATTCGGGTTTTAGATTTAAGTCGTGTGCTTGCGGGTCCGTGGTGTGGGCAAATCTTGGCTGACCTTGGCGCAGAAGTGATTAAAATTGAACGTCCGCGAGTAGGTGATGACACCCGTATGTGGGGACCACCATGGATGCCTGATCAAGATGGAAACATGACCCGTGAATCTGGCTATTTTCAATGTACCAACCGCAATAAATATTCTGTTGCGGTGGACATAACCACACCTGAAGGTCAGGCCCTACTTTATGAAATTGCTAAGACTGCTGATGTTGTAATTGAAAACTATAAAACAGGGTCTTTGGCTAAATATGGTTTGGATTATGCTTCCTTAAGTGAGCTGAACCCAAATCTTGTGTATTGCTCAATTACTGGGTTTGGGCAAGATGGCCCACGTGCAGAAGAACCCGGCTATGATTTTATTATTCAGGGTATGTCTGGCTTAATGAGCATTACTGGCGAGCCTGATGATGTGGCAGGCGGTGGTGCGCAAAAGGTTGGCGTGGCTGTTGTGGATATTCAAACTGGATTGTATTCCACCATCGCGATTCAGGCCGCATTGATTGCGCGCTCGCACACGGGACGTGGTCAATATATTGATATGTCACTCCTTGATGTGCAGGTCGCGGCACTGGCAAATCAGGGAATGAACTATTTAGCTTCAGGTAAAGCCCCGCAGCGCATGGGTAATCAACATCCAAGTATTGTGCCGTATCAAACTTTTAAGGCTAAAGATAAAGAATTTATTATTGCTTGCGGTAACGACAAACAGTTTAAAGATTTGTGTATTGCGATTGGTTATCCAGAGCTGCTCGAAAATGAAAATTTTGTGCGCAACCAAGACCGCGTCAAATATCGTGATGAACTGATTCCTTTATTATCCGAGCATTTTTTGCAGAAAACTGCCAAAGAATGGGTTGAGATGATTCATGCGCTTAAAGTGCCAGTAGGTGTAATCAACTCTATTGAAGATGCCTTGGCTGAACCACAAATCGTGCATCGTAATTTAGTGGTGAATATTCCTCATCGTTTAAATGAAAACTTCCAAACGATTGGCTCACCAATCAAGTTGTCTGATACTCCAGTTGAATATCATCATGCACCGCCAGAGCTAGGTGAACATACTGCTCAGATCTTATCGAGATTTAAAACAGCAGAAGAGCTGGCTACGTTAAAAGAGAAAGGCATTATTGATGGAAAAATTGCTTAAGCTGTTACTTTTTTAATGTGATTCAATTTAAATAAAACTGTGATTTGCAATAAATCACAGTTTTTTATTAAAAAATAAGAGCTTTAATATTTAAAAATAAGCGGCAGCTCTGGTCTGAAATCATGAATCATTCCTTGAGGCTCATGATCAAAACTAATTTCCATTAAATGCTCTAATCCATTAGTTACTTCAAAACTATCAAGCGTATTGAACAGTAACGAAGTAGGGTGCTGTTCAAGGTTTGGAATAGAAACCTTAATCGCGGTGATTTCTGATAAATCTTTGCTATGCACAAGTGGTTGTTGTTTTTCTTTTGCAGCAAGGTCTGGTCGTGAAGCAAATGAGAGGAAGAACCACATCGGTTCAGATATCACAGAATCTTTGGCAACATTTACTTCTAAGCTGGCTGGCAAATAGCTTGGCTTGTAAACCCAATGAGGAAATTTTGCACTGTTATCATCTTTATTTTTAGGGCGAAAACAAATACCAAAAGGGGACGCGATATTATTTTGAGTACTTAGTCGCTCAAAAAGCAGAGTTGGTTTTGTGAGATCACTTGAGGCTTCTTCTGGGTTATTTAAAAAGATTAATTCGATAAAGCTATTTTTAAAGAAAAAGCGTCTGTTTTCGGTACCTTGACCCGGGTGCTTATTGGATGAACCTTCTGTTAGACCGAATTTTTTTAAAGTTTCAGCTTCGGGAGCGCCTGATTGTACACAAATAAAAATATGGTCCACTTCCATTTTAAGTTCTCATGCTAATGTTGATGAATATTAAATAATTGATTAATCGAATTTTTCATGTTTATCGCAAGTGTTTCATCGAAACCATCGACTAAAAAGCGGCTAATTAATCCTTCAATCACCGTATAGATCAGCTCAGATAAAGCTTCACCATTCGGTATATTGCAGTTTTCCGCAATCAATACTTTAATCCATTGTTTATGGGCTTTAGAAATAGAAATAATGTCTTGATCATCTTGGTTAGATTCAGCGACTGCTCTTACAAATAAACAGCCTTTAAAAAAATCTTGTCTAAACCAGTTGGTGTGCCAATCCAGAATTTTATTGATGGCCTCTAATCCCGTTGCATCTCCAACATAACCTAGAAGGCTTTGCTTAAACCGTTCATCACGTGCAACGAGTACAGACTTAACGAGTTGATTTTTATTTTTATAGTACGTGTACATGGTGGTTTTAGAGCAGCCAGATTCATCGCGAATCAGGTCAACGCCAACCCCGACAAAACTATTTTCATTAAATAACTTCTCGGCTGTATCTAATATTTTTAAGGCAGATTTTGACATAAAACTTTTCCAAAAAATAAAATAGTACAGATCTGTACTATTTGGAATTTTATCTATATGCTTTTTAAAAAGCAAATTTTTGTTTGAGGAATAAAACCATGTTCTCGATCTTTTATGGCAAAGAAAAACTGGCTCCATCGCCCAGTAAAGTTGATGTTTTAAGAAGCCTTGTTGGAGGTACGGTCAGTATTTTTATACTTTTGTGGTTGAGTAAGCTCACACATAATATCTTTATCATGGCGCCGTTTGGTGCGACCTGTGTATTGCTCTATACCGTGTCTCAGTCACCTTTGGCACAGCCGAGAAATATCATATTTGGGCATCTTATTTCGGCGTTTGTGGGTTTGTTTTTTCTAAAATTTGTTGGTGTTTCTATTTTTACAATTGCTTTATCAGTGGGCTGTGCCATTGCACTCATGCAGATTTTTAAATGCGTTCATCCACCTGCTGGGGCCAATCCTTTGGTTATTTTGCTCACTGCGAGCAGCATACATTACCAGTGGAGCTTCTTAATTTTCCCTGTTTTGGTTGGCGCAGTGTCTTTAGTTTTGGTAGCAATGCTGATTAATAATATTAAAGCGAGTACCAAGTGGCCGATGTATGGCTTGGGAATTTTAAATAGTAAAAAGTAGACAAGGTATGAAGTATTTTGAGCTTAAGAAATAAAAAAAGTATTCACTACGGTAAGATAGTGAATACTTTTGACTGAAATTATGATTTTTTAGAAATACGTTCTTCGATGGCAAATTTGAGTAAAGAAGCACTGCGGTAAAAACCATGTGCAAACTTTCCAAATGGCATGGTAATAAAAAACGTCATGACCGTAGCTAAATGGAAAATCAGTAAAAGTGCCATGTAAGGTGTATTACGGAATGCCATAAGAGCTAAGCCTGAAGCACTGACTAAAATTAAAAGGAAAATAAAGCCTCGATCTACTGGTTTTTGCTCGCGGTCACCATGTAAAGGATGGCGTTTAAGGTTTAAATAGAGCAAGCCAGATGGCCCAATCACTAAACCAAGCCCACCTAAAGTGCCCAGAATAACAGGCAAGCTAAAGATAGGGTAAGGCGCATGTAGGTTAAGGAAATAGTGATATAAAGTCGCTACACCTGTGGCTGCAAAGCAGAGCATAAAGCCATAAAAAGTCAGGTGATGGAACACGCGGCGGATTTGTGTGTAACGGTCATCTTGTTCATTACAGCCTTTGCCATGTCCACCATCTAAATATTTAAGCGTTAATACATTTTGAGAGGCTTGAATAAGGTCGGGTTTCTCAACTTTGCCGTGAATAACTTTAGACGTCTGTCGCCAGAATTTACTAATTCCAATGCCGAGCAGAACAATCGCAACTGTAAAGGTCGCTCCAAACAATAGAGCTAAAAAGTTATGCGGGAAAATCGCATAGAAATTACCTTGGTAGCCTGCAAACAGGTCAGTGCCTTTGTACCACACCACAGCTAACATACATAAAAAGAAAATAAGTGTTAATGCCGAGACAAAAGGAATCCCGACAGACTTATAAAGTCGGCCTAAAGGCTGCGGCGTAGCAAACTCTTGGTAAGTTTCCAAACGTACTTGCGCCATCGCTTTTGGAATGTTTACACCAAACTCATGCGGCGGGGCATATTGGCAAGCGTGTAAACAAGCCCCACAGTTATGACACAGGTTTGCGAGGTAATGAATATCGGCTTGGTTAAACTCAAGGCGCTTGGTCATTGCCGCAAATACAGCACAAAACGACTCACAGTAGCGACAAGCATTACAAATCTGTAGGGCTCTTTGAACTTCCTGCTCATGGTCAGAGAGCTGAACAACTGGAATTAGGGCTTTAGTACTAGCATTCATGTTCAACTCCTTGTGAAAGTGCATAGTGGGCTGCATTTTGTCCGGCAATGCGTCCAAAGGTCGTACCAATCGACATACCAACGCCTGCGGTATAACCCTGACCGAGTACGTTACCTGCCATCATTTCACCTGCGACAAACAGGTTGCGGCTTGGCTTATTTTTAAAACGTACCGCAGCATCATCTTCGACTTTTAAGCCTAAATAGGTAAAGGTAATACCGGGTTTAAGCGCATAGGCGTAGAACGGTGGGCGATCGAGAGGAACGGCCCAATGGGTTTTGTTGGGAACAATATTTTGGGTGGTGCAGTCATCTAAAACCGTGTGGTTAAAGGTGCCTTGCACACAAGATTGGTTAAATTCTTCTACGGTGTGACAGAAGGTTTTTGTATCTAGCCCGATTTTTTCAGCCAGTTCTTGAATGCTATTTGCTTTTACACCTGCAAATACAGGTGGCATAAAGCGACCAATAGCTTTTGAATCAATAATCGAATAGGCAATTTGCTGCGGTTGTTTGGCAACAAGGCGACCCCAAATCGCATAACGTTTTGGCCAGAAGTCTTCGCCTTCATCGTAAAAACGTTCGGCTTTGTTATTGACCACAATACCCAATGAAACGCAGTCAATACGGGTGCAGATACCGCCATCATATAACGGTGCTCGTGCATCTACGGCCACGCAATGCGATTGTGATGGGTCACCAATAATATCGGCACCTTGATCTATCATAAATTTGAGTAAGTTGCCCTGATTAAAGCGGGTTCCGCGAATAATGAAATTATCGGCAGGCCATTCGCCGTTTTCATTTTGTCCCCATGCTTCTCTTAACCATTCCAGATTTGACTCAAAACCACCTGCGGCCAATACACAGCTTTTCGCTTTAAACACACGACCATCTTCAGCAATTGCAGCTTCAAAATGTCCTTGGTTTAACTTTAAATCTTTAATTTTTGTGTTGTATAAAATTTCGATGCCAAGTTCTTGGGCACTACGGTAATACGCATTAATGAGGGCTTTACCACCACCCATAAAAAAGGCATTGGTACGTGCAACATGCAAAGCACCCGATAGTGGTGGCTGAAAATTCACACCATGTTTACGCATCCAGTCGCGGCAGGTCGCCGTGCTACGAATGACCAGACGAGCTAAGTGCTCATTGGTTTTTCCGGCAGTTACTTTAAGTAGGTCTTGCCAATATTCTTCTTCGGGGTAGGCATCGACCAATACATCTTGAGGAGCATCATGCATGCAGCGAAGGTTACGAGTGTGTTGTGAGTTACCACCACGCCATTCTTTAGGTGCTGCTTCTATTACAAGCACAGACGCGCCACTTTCTTTTGCCGTGAGCGCGGCACACAGTGCGGCATTCCCACCACCAATTACAATTACATCATGCATGGATTTCTCCCTTTCTCAGCTAGGGTTAATGTAGCTTTAAAAGGGAAGGTGAAGTGAGAGGCTAAGCTTGAATGGGTGTTTAGTAAAAATAAACACTAATGGCTTAAGTGTTTATGATTTTCGCACCGGGCCAGCGCTTTTCATTAATCAGGTTGGTCACACAAGCACGAATCACTACTTTGGTGGCTAAAGTAGCAGGCGAGAGTTCTTCTTCAGACAGACTAATTAAATAGTTAATACGCTCAATAGCAGGTTCTACAATACGTAGTAAACATAGGTCTTGCCGTGAGTTTAATGAGGCACCCGCAGGTTGGATGGTTGCCATTTCGAGTTGGCTAATGCTTTCCATTAGCAAATGTAGCCCATCAATTTCATAGGCCACTTTAAGTTGATGAATTTTCTGTTCGAGCAACAAACGTAGTCCATGTCGTTGGCTCGGTAAAATCAGGGGAAGTTTTTTAAGCTGCGAATGGGTAATCGTTTGAGTGTCTATGCAGCTTTCAAGATGGTACTGACTCAGCACTTCTTTAGGCGAGATTAAAAACATCTGTTCTTTGACTAAAGGCTGTATGGCCCACTGTGGGTCGACATCGTCACTAAAGATGATGGCAACATCGAGCTGCCTTGCATTAACTAAGGCCTTGAGGTCACCCGATAAGCCTTCAATTAGACGGACTTTAATGTCGGGATAACGGTTTCTCATGAGTTTTAAAAAGTGTGTACCAATAACCGACGCGACACTTGGCGAAAAACCGACGGTGACATGACCACTTAAACGTGAAGAGTGTGCAGAATCTACGGCATGATCTAAGTGTCTAAGCGCCAGTTGAACCTGTTGAAAAAAAGCTAAACCCGCAGGGGTGGGAACTGTACCCAAAGCAGTACGTTGTAAAAGGCGAATAGAAAGCTCGCTTTCTAATTTTGAGATTTGCTGACTTAATGCGGAAGTTCCAATATCGAGATTTTTTGCAGCTTTACCCAAGCTTCCTGACTCGATGACCGCAATAAAATACTTTAATTGTTTGAGTTCCACGGCAAATACTACTTTAACCTTTATTGATTATTCTACACTGGTTTATCGCTATACATTTTGTTCTATTAGGCTGAGTAAACCACCAACAGAGTAAAGGCAACATCACCTCAAGACGTTGCCTTTTAGAGCTTTTATTGTTTAACCTGCTCCAGACCCTGTTCTTCAATAATTTGTGTTGCTTGTGGTGATTTCACAAATTTGATGAGCTCTTTTGCGACTTTTTCATGTTCAGAGTTTTTACCAATGCCCGCTGCAAATACAGTGACTTTTTGATAAGGCGCAGGAATTGGGCCGACTAAATCAACTTGACCATATTTGCCAGTAAAAGGTTTGATTTCACTAACTTGTTGGAAGCCAATATCAAACTGACCTTCAGCAATACGTTTTGCAACACGATCACCTACTACTTTTTCAGCTTTACCAGAAATCACTTTGTATTCGACAGGTGGGAAGCTTGGGAAAACATCTTTTTCAAGATGTGTACCGCTTGCACTTGCTGAATAGCCAATATGCTTAGCATTTAATAAAACTTTTTCAAATTTTGCCGCAGAGCTAATATCTGGTTTTGGCGCACCTTTAGGCACAGCCATGCCAATACTTGAATTGACTAAAGCACTTTGTGAATTTGAGTCGACATAACCTTTTTCTGCGAGCTTGTTCAGTTCAGGAGCAGCCAACACCACCACATCAAAATGTTCACCACGATCGAGTCGATTTGGAATCGCAGTTGGCGACGCGCCCATTGATGAACCAGATGAAAGGTGAACCGTATGACCAGTTTGTTTTTCAAATATTGGAATGAGTTTTTCCATAGATGAATAGAAACCGCCTGAGCTAATCACTTCGAGTGTATCTGCGTTAGCAAGGGTTGAGCCTAAGCCTGCACCAGCTAGGCAAATGGTCATGAAGATAGGTGACTTTTTCATAGTATCTCGCTTTAATGATAGGAGAGCACAGTACGGCTGCAATATGCGCCGTACTGTTCATTAAAATTTCAGGTTAAGTTGTTGTTTTAAGCGCTAACCTTCGCAGGTTCAGCAATCGAGTCAGCATTCTTCTGCTTAGAACCACGACATAGATATAAGCTTGAGATTAAGCTACATACCGCTGCTAACATCAGCCAGAATGCTGGTGTACTTGCGTTGCCTGTGTGTTCAACTAGATATGTACATGCAATTGGAGTCATGCCACCAAAAATAGCTGCTGCAAGGCTGAACGCTAAAGAGAAGCCGACTGTACGTACGCGTTTTGGCATTACTTCGGCAAGCGTTGCGACCATGGTGCCGTTGTACAGACCAAAGAAGAAAGAGAAGTAAGCAAGCGTAATAATCAGATTGGTAAAGCTAATGTCACTCACCAACCAGTTTAAAACTGGATACGTTGTAAAGATGGCAAGGGTTGTAATACCGACTAAAACTGGACGACGGCCAATTTTGTCTGAAAGTAAGCCACCCATTGGTAACCAGAAGAAATTTGATAAACCCACAAATACAGTGGCTAAAAGACTGTCTGTAACCGACATTTCTAAAGTACGTTTTGCATACACCGTGGTGTAAACCGTAATAAAGTAGAAAGTGGTTGTGGTCATGGCACTCATCATCATGCCAGCAAGTACGATGCGCCAATTGCTCGCCAGTATGCTGAAAATTTCTTTGGTTGATGGATGAGTTTTTTGCGCTTTAAAAGCTTCAGTTTCCTCTAAAGTACGACGGAACCAGAAGATTAAAGGAATAATCAAACAACCAATTAAGAACGGAATGCGCCAGCCCCATTCACTCACTTGCGCATGAGTTAAAATGGTGTTGAGCCAGTAGCCAAGTAGTGCTGCAAATACAACCGCAATTTGTTGGCTGCCAGATTGCCAGCTTGTGATAAATCCACGGTTTTTATCGGTTGCAATCTCTGCGAGATAAACCGATACACCGCCAGTTTCAACACCTGCCGAGAAGCCTTGTAGTAGACGTCCTATCACCACCAAAATTGGGGCCATAATACCAATGGTGTCGTAACTCGGTACAAAGGTAATTAAAATGGTACCCAAGGCCATCAAGCTTAAAGTCACAATCAAACCTTTACGGCGACCAATTCTGTCGACATAGGCACCCAAGAAAATAGCGCCGAGAGGACGCATAAGAAAGCCTGCCGCAAACACGGTAAATGTCATCATTAAAGAGACATATTCATTTTCAGAGTGGAAAAATTTTGCTGCGATATAAGTGGCATAGAAACCAAAAAGAAAAAAATCGTACTGTTCTAAAAAGTTGCCACTCGTTACATTTAATATTTTTTTAAAAGTAGCCCTACGGTTATTAACGACATCCATTGGAGACCTCCTTGGCCTGACAAAATGGAAACATTCACGATTTTCAATAGAGCGCCTTAAATCTACTCATTCAATAAACCTAAATAGCACATGGGTTAGAGATGAGATTTAAAGGTGTTCTTCGTAGAAAATGTGATGCCTTGTTTCCAGTTCAAACTACACATCTATAATTCGATAAACAGAAATTCACTTATCATTCAGATGAAAATGTAATCTTAAAAAGCAGGAGGGAGTGAGAGGGCAAAATTAATTAGGTATTTAATAAAATTAATGACCCTTTATAAAATAATTTCAGAACACGGCCAAATTTGGTTTTGAATCAATTCTTTCACACAGGCTTTAATTGCCGATTTTGCAGCGAGTGCAGCAGGTGATAATTCTTCTTCGGCAAGGCTCACCAAGTAATTGATTCGCTCAACTTCAGGGTCGATTAATTTTAGTAATTGAAGTTGGTGTTTGTATTCTTGCAGACAAGCACTTCCGGGGCGGACACTTGCAAGGTCAAGGTGAATCAGACTGTCCATGAGTAAGTGTAGACCATCAATTTCATAGACGACATTAAGCTGCCCAATCTTGTGCTCAAGCAGCTTTCTTAAGCTATGACGCTGCCGTGGCAACACCAAGGGAATGTCACCAATTTGTTGAGATTGAATAATTCCACTTTTGATGCAGTCAGCAAGACCATATTTTTCAAGCACTTCTTTGCGTGCCATTAAATACATTTGTTCGCGGACCAAAGGCTGTATAGACCACTGTTTATCAATTTCATTGGTAAAAATAATGGCAATATCAAGCTGACGCGAATTAATTGACTGAATTAGATTGCCCGACAAGGTTTCCACAATTTCTAGACGAATGTCTGGATAGCGTTCAGACATTAATTTCATTAAAGGGATGCCAATTAAAGCGGTAATGGTCGGTGGAAAACCAAGGCTGACATGGCCTGAAAGCCGTGCCGAATGAGCAGCATCTACCGCAAAGTTAATCTGACGTAAAATAAGTTGAGAATGTTTTAAAAAGGCGAGACCTGCGGGTGTCGGGGTCACGCCAAAAGCATTACGCTGTAATAGGCGAATGCTTAGCTCTTGTTCTAGCTTGCTAATTTGTTGACTGATTGCTGACGCACCGACATCGAGTTTTTGAGCAGCTTTGCCAATACTGCCTGCTTCAACCACCGTCAAAAAATATTTTATTTGCTTGATTTCCATAATAAATGTATTCGCTCATCATCCTTGATTTATAGAAATATGAAGGATTGGAAAATCTATCATGCGTTTTAATATTAACAGCAAAAAATATGAAAGTTTCTGAAAAATTAAATGGATTTATTGAAACTTAGCAAATTGGCTGGGACTTTCACCCAACACCCTTTTGAAAGTCATCGAGAAAGCACTAGGGCTGCTATAACCAATTTCCATCGCGACATGTGTGATGGACTCACCGTTTCCCAATCTAACTATGGCAGCCAACAGACAAGCCTGTTGTCGCCATTCAGTGAAACTAATTCCAGTATGCAGGCGAAATTGTCGCGTGAAGGTACGGCGACTCATACCGCAACGTTCTGCCATATCATCAATTCCCATGTCTAAAGAAGGCGCATTTAAAAACTCATGACATGCTCGTGCCAGACGTGGTTCGTTAGGTATTGGAGCATTAAGGGATAGCGGAGGCATTTTTGCTATTTCATGGAGCAACAGCCCCATTAGGTAGTTATCTCGTTCATTGGCAGGGAAATCGGTAGGTACGTCGACAGCGTTCTTAAGGAGTTGTTGAACTAATGGCGATACTCCAAAAACTTGGCAATGAATGGGAAAACCCAAACGCTGTGCAGCTTGTGGATGAATATAGCTATTTAGCATTGTCACGGGGCCACGCATGTGCATGGCATGGGGAACTTCTGCTGGCACCCAGATTGCTCTGTGCGGTGGAACTGCCCAATTACCCAAGGCTGTTTCTACCGTGATGACACCGCTGGCAGCATAAGCGAATTGTCCTCTCCGATGACTATGCTTGGGGAATAACTCACCATCAACGTAGTCCTTCTTCGTCACTATTAGATCGAAAGGTGTGTTCTCATTTAAATCATAGGGATCTTTTTGCATGGCCCAATTTTAATCATATTTGACCTTAAAGTGAAAGCAGGCCAAGTCGGTTAGTGGCATCTTTATTCGGAAGCAAATGAAGTTTTTCTTAATTACAGAATAAAGGCCACTAATCTATGCGTAGAAAACACCTGATCCTTGCCGTATTGGTAACAGCAATATGGGGGCTCAACTTTCCAATAACTAAGCTAGGGCTAGCCAGAATTGATCCATTAATTTTAACGGCCATTCGTTTCTCATTTACTGCATTTCCATTAGTTTTTTTTGTAAAACGGCCTCAAGTGGCAATGCATTGGCTGGTGGCATACGGATTGATTTTTGGTGTGGTTATGTGGGCATTGATCAATCTTGGTATTTCAATGGGAGTACCACCTGCTAGTGCATCTCTACTCATACAGTTCAGCGCGTTTTTTACGCTTGGCTGGGGAGTATTGTTGTTTGGTGAAAGGCTAACCAGATCACAACTTATTGGCATTTTGTTGGCTGCCGTTGGCTTGGTTTGTATCTTGATCGAAAGTCCAGCTAAGTCCACGACCTTTGGTTTTATTCTGATCATGATCAGCGCGATAGCTTGGAGTATTGGAAATATCATCATTAAGCTATCCAACGTTAAACAGATCTTTGCTTTTGTTGTATGGGCAAGTGTTTTTTCACCCATTCCTCTGTTGTTGCTGACTTGGTGGTGGCATGGGACGGTTCCATTTATCACGTTACTGTCTAGTATTGGGGCCGTAGAAGTATTTTCTTTAATATTCCAAGTGTATGCAGCTACCCATTTCTGCTATTGGGGTTGGAATCTTCTATTGCGTAAATATCCAGTATCGAGAGTTGCGCCTTTGTCACTCCTTATTCCTGTATTTGGAACGATTAGCTCTGTACTTATACTTCATCAAAAGCCTAGTGCTTGGGGATGGGCATCTATATCAATAATTTTGCTTGCGCTTATTATTGGTATGAAGTCAGGCAAGTCTCTGGTTGCACAAAAAAATGTCATGATAAATGGGGCAAACAAATAATCATCTCGGTTACCAGCCAGTGATGCTTAAATTAGATCATTTCTGAAATTGTAAAGACGGGTATAACAACTGCAAGGCCGAACTAGATGGGAGTACGCTGGTTCGAGCCATCAATTTTAGCTAATCAATTCTGTGATCAAGTGGTTTTCTTAAACATGACTCTACTGAAACTTGGTAAAAAGCAAAATCACCCCTAAAACACATAAAATTGAACCAATCACCTTATTAATCTGCACTTGTTTGGCTAACATTTTTTGTCTCAACAGCATTGATGAAAACAGTACAGCTACCAGTGAAAACCATACAAAATGGGCAAAAGACATAAAAAGGCCATAAGCCAAAAGAATGGTTTTAGGTGTAGTTAAACTCACAATTTGTGTATAGGTACTAATTACAAAAAGCGTGGTTTTAGGGTTGAGGGCATTGGTAAAAAAGCCGTATTTTATGGCTTGCAAAGTACCTATAGACGTTAAGGCAGCGGTGTCTAAAACAGGTTTTTGCGTAAAAGTTTTATAGCCAATATAGATCAGGTAAAGCGCGCCAATATACTTCACAATATTCAAAATTTGCGGTGTATAAGTCATCACAAAGGCAACGGCAACTAGCGTATAGGTCACATGCACCAACACGCCAAGCGATATCCCGAGTGAAGTGAACACACCTATTCTTCTACCGTACAGATAACTATTTTTGGTAACGATCGCGAAGTCAGCTCCGGGGCTTACCACTGCCAAAATCGTAATCAAAATAACTGCAATAAACTCTGCCATTATCTTGTACCCTCACTGAACAAGAGGGAATTCATCTGTACTTTTTGGAATGTATGTAAGAAGGTAAAAGCATTCCTTAAAGTTACTATTCTTTTTGTAAGAGATGCTGGGGCTTCAGGTTTTCGAAGATAGATATAGATATTCAATATGTTTTTCATCATCTAAAATAGGATTTAATAAAGATGATTTTTATTTTGAACAGAAACCTAGAAATAAAAATCGATAAAAACGACTACATATCTATGAGTTTTTGGAATGATCGAAAGAATATCGCTGAATTCATTAAAATTTTTCTATTTTGTGGCGAAGTATGGCAGTGTCACTTTAGCTGCAAAGAAATTATTTGTGACACAAAGTGCGGTCAGTAAACAGATTTATAATTTAGAAGAAGCTTTAAATACGGCTTTATTCGATCGAAAAAACAAAACACTTGTGATGACCGAGCAGGGTGAAACTTTATTGAGTTGTTGCCATCAAGTTTTTGGTCAACTCGATGAATGTTTGATTCAACTCAGCCAGCCTAAAACTCAGAACAAACAATTGGTTTTGTCGTGTGAACCGACTCTTTCAATGAAATGGCTCATTCCGCGTTTGTCGAAGTTTAAAAAGCTCGGTCATGATTTTGAGGTTGTGCTACTTACCGCAGGCGGCGTGGTCGATTTTGAAAAAGATAATATTGATATCGCGATTCGCAGAAATGATTTTGATTGGGGAGAGCATATCTATAGCGAAAAAATTGCCGATGAATATATCTCTCTAGTTCAAGCAACCAAGCCATCGGAAACAAACGACGTACTCATCTCGACCTCTAGACCGAATTTTTTCAAAAGCATGAGTCGCATTGCTGAGTTAAAGCAAAGTCTAAAGGGCTACGCTAAAGTTGAACTCGAACATTTTTATTTATGTTTAGAAGGTTGTTTGGCTGGACTCGGAGCTACAGTCATCTCAATTTATATGATTGAAAAAGAGCTTGAGTGGAACTTACTGAAAAAAATTTCACCTGTTGCACAAGATAATTCAGCCTATTTTTTACTTTCTCATAGCGCTTTTGAGGAAGATTCACGTAAAACCATATTTTTAGAATGGCTAAAAACAGAGATGAATGAGAGTCAGCATAAATTACTTTAAGTCTAGCCATTCAATCTAAATTTATACTAATTAACTTGTTGAAAGTAATAATAAATATTTAAAATGATTAAGGTGCTTTTCGAGCGCCCTATAATGAATTTCTGCTGTCTAAAATTTCCAAAGATGAAAAATATTTAACTTACTACTTCTTTATTAAACCTTAAACATGAATTTCACTCAGTTTTGAATGAGACTAAATCATTTTTATTCATGTTGTGATTGCGGTATAAATCTATTCACGCTCTGAAGCGTTCCAGTCATTCACTTTTGATAAGACCTTAAGGCACAAATCTGACAAGGCTGGAAAGTTTAAAAAGAGTTCGAAATATTTTTAGGTTTATCTCAGAAATTAGGGTACTGATCAAAATGAGTAAAGAATTTACATTTACGATTAAGAGTATTTGTTTCGATGAAAACTATCGTCCAGCAGACAATACGCGTATTACAACCAACTTTGCTAACTTAGCGAGAGGGATGAGCCGTCAAGAGAATCTGCGCAACACATTACAGATGATCGACAATCGTTTTAATGCCTTAGCTCATTGGGACAACCCTAAAGGCGACCGCTATGGCGTTGAACTTGAAATCATTTCAGTTGAAATGAATGTTGATGCTGCAAGCCAAAACAGTGCGCTTCCTTTAATCGAAATATTGAAAACCAATATTGTTGATAAAAAGACTAATGAACGTATTGAAGGCATTGTAGGCAATAACTTCTCGTCTTATGTACGTGATTATGACTTTAGTGTGCTATTGCTAGACCACAATAAAAATCAGTCTACCTTTAGCACGCCAGAGAAGTTTGGTGAATTGCACGGTAACTTGTTTAAGAGCTTTATTAACTCTGAAACTTACAAAGCCAACTTTAAAAAGGCACCTGTGATTTGCTTAAGTGTTTCAACAACTAAAGAGTACCATCGTACTGAAAATGAACATCCTGTTTTAGGTGTTGAATACAAGCAAGAAGACTATTCATTAACTGATGAATATTTCCAAAAAATGGGCTTAAAAGTTCGCTATTTCATGCCTAAAAACAGTGCTGCACCTTTGGCGTTCTATTTTACGGGTGATTTGCTGAGTGATTACACCAACCTTGAGTTGATCAGCACCATCAGCACCATGGAATCGTTCCAAAAGATTTACCGCCCTGAAATTTACAACGCAAATTCAGTGGCTGGACAGTCTTATCAGCCAAGCTTGAAGAACGAAGATTACTCACTTACTCGAATTGTGTATGACCGTGAAGAACGTAGCCGCCTCGCTATTGAGCAAGGGAAGTTTGTTGAAGAGCAATTTATCAAACCATACCAAGCGATTCTTGAGCAGTGGTCTGCTAATTACGCTCCTAATTAATCAACATACGGGTCATTGATCATGAAAAAACTATTACCAACTTCAACTGCTGGCAGCTTACCTAAACCGTCTTGGCTTGCAGAACCTGAAAAGCTTTGGTCGCCTTGGAAACTCGAAAACGAAGGCCTGATTGAAGGTAAAAAAGACGCGTTACGTTTGGCGTTGCACGAACAACAACTTGCTGGCATCGACATTGTGAGCGATGGCGAACAAACCCGCCAACACTTTGTGACCACGTTTATTGAACACTTAAATGGCGTAGATTTTGAGAAGCGCGAAACAGTTCGAATTCGTGACCGTTACGATGCAAGCGTACCGTCTGTCGTGGGTGCAGTATCTCGTCAAAAGCCTGTGTTTGTTGAAGATGCTAAGTTTTTACGTCAGCAAACCAATCAACCAATTAAGTGGGCGTTACCTGGCCCAATGACTATGATTGATACGCTTTACGATGGTCACTACAAAAGCCGTGAAAAACTTGCTTGGGAATTTGCTAAAATTTTGAACCAAGAAGCGCGTGAGTTAGAAGCTGCTGGTGTAGACATTATTCAGTTTGACGAACCTGCATTTAACGTCTTCTTTGATGAAGTAAATGATTGGGGCGTTGCGACTTTAGAGCGTGCAATTGAAGGTCTTAAGTGTGAAACTGCGGTCCACATTTGCTATGGTTACGGCATTAAAGCCAACACTGACTGGAAAAAGACATTAGGTTCGGAATGGCGCCAGTACGAAGAAGCTTTCCCGAAACTGCAAAAATCTAACATCGATATCATCTCGTTAGAATGTCACAACTCGCATGTGCCTATCGATTTACTCGAACTTATTCGCGGTAAAAAAGTCATGGTTGGCGCAATTGATGTTGCATCTAACCAAATTGAAACACCAGAAGAAGTGGCGAACACACTTCGTAAAGCACTTCAGTTTGTAGATGCTGATAAGCTTTATCCTTGCACAAACTGCGGTATGGCGCCTCTTTCACGTGAAGTGGCACGTGGCAAGTTAAATGCCTTAAGTGCAGGTGCAGAAATCGTTCGTAGAGAACTTACGGGTTTTGAACTCTCTGCTTAATATTTACCAATAAGTGGTATAAAGGGTTACTTTTTTGATGGCAGTTGATAATCAAACAAGTAACCCTCATTTTACTTACTACATGTCGTTCTACTCAGAATGCATGTCGATAAAGTACCTTCCTGATGGAGTTGGGCGGTATAGCAAACACTCAGGAAAAGGTACGATTCAATTTAGGAATAATGTCATGGTTCAAGCAACAGACTTTAGAAATGCAATGTCTTTACTCACAAGTGCGGTTAGTGTTGTGACTACGGCAGGCATGTCTGGCCGTTTTGGATTTACTGCCTCTGCTGTTTGTAGTGTGACTGACACACCGCCGACATTATTGGTCTGTATGAACCAATCTGCGAGTTCACATGCACATTTCCTAGATAACAAAATCTTAACTGTGAATGTTTTAGGTGCACACCACGAACATATTTCAAAAGCATTTTCGTCTAAGCTGACTCCAGAAGAACGCTTTAAACATGGCGCATGGATTGAGTTAGAAACGGGTTCACCTGTGTTAGATGATGCTTTGGTGAGTTTCGATTGTGAGATTGAACAAATTCAACAAGTCGGCACACACACCATTCTTATTTGTCCGATTGTTGCGATTAAACAAAGCCAGCATGACCAAAGTTTGGTTTATTTTAACCGTGCTTATCACCAAGTGGGGCAGACTGAAATTGTCTAAACCGAAGTTCTGCTGTGTACTCTCACATTAAAAGTTAAAAGATAGAAATAAATAAGCATGGATCGCTTCATTTAATTATAAAAATATAATTAAATATAATATATAAAATAATAATTAAGTTAATCTAATGAAAAATAATAATAAATTTAAATACTTGTCATAAAAGCTATATTGACACTTCTAAACTCTCAGATTATCCTTTGCCTGCTGGCCACATTGCCAGTCGGTTTTAGCAGACCGTTCTTTGAGGACATTGAAAAAACTCGTTTTTTTGATGTAGACCCACTCGTCTCCCTTTTTGTAGAGGTAGGACGGAAGGGGGACACCTTCGGGTGTGCTGGGTTCTCAAAGCCAGTCTGCTAACCCTCTTTCGTTCTGCCACCATAATTCCAAATGAATGCTCTGGCAGAACTCCAAAAATCAGGAGTTGGCTATGCACATCCATCATTTCTTGGCACTCAATGCCAAAAGCTATAACGACACCACTTAATTCATCTTTAAACAGTTTGAAGGCTTAACCGCTTTTCAGACTTTAAGTCATTACGGCTAAAAACTTATATCAACAATAAAACTTGAGATGTGCCAAGCACCGTCTTACGGCTTTGCTGTGCCTTTTTTTCTCCCAGAAAGGGCACAGGCTTTTTATCTCATTTAGAAACAACAAAAATTTAAAACGGTAAAACTATGTCAACAAAAATATCTTCCAAAAAATTACAGGTTGTTCAAACCACCATCCAACTCATTACAAATCATGGGTTCCATAATGTAGGCGTAGACCTGATTGCAAAAGAAACCAAAATCACCAAAGGCACGCTTTACAACTATTTTCACTCGAAAGAACGCCTGATCGAAATGTGTATCATCTTTCAAAAAAGCCGCCTGAAAGAAGACGTGTTGGCAATTGTCTACTCACACCGCTACTCAAACGCAGCCGATAAACTCAAAGAAATTGTCCGTTTACATGTTGATGTAAATAGCCTTTACCACCTTTTGTTTAAGGCTATTTTTGAAATCAAACTGCTTCATCCAACGGCTTACCGCATGGCAGTTGAATATCGAAAATGGCTACTTCGAGAGCTTTTTGATTTGGTCTTTAGTTTGGAGACCAATGCATTTAATCCCGATGCCAACATGGTTTTAAACCTAATTGATGGCTTAATGCTACAGGTGTTGAGTTCAAATAGTGTGGATGAAAGGGATGTAGTGTTGGAGTGGTTTTGGGGGAGGGGATGATAATATTTTTAGAGGAATAATTAGAATGTCTACTTTTTGAAGAATATATCAATATATAAAATTAATTAAGAATATCTTAACTATTATCTGGTTTGGATTGATTCAAATTAGAGGAAAACAAATTTTTATATGACAAAAAATATCCTTTATATATTTTTTCTTATAAAGAGTTTTTATCTAAATATAAGTGAAATGATGACGGATCTATTTAAATGTAAATTTTAATAACAAATTTAAAATTAAATAGTTTTATATTTTATGAAAATTTAGTTTAATTGCTTTGTTTTTTATTGAGAATTTCTCTATGAATTTAGTTTGTAGTGAAGTTTAATTTGAATAAAGCTATCTAAGCGACAAATTTTGTCGCTTATTGGTTTTTTCATCTAATAAAAAATCATTTTAATTGTTAATATCTTCAACTTAATTTTGTGAAAACACAGGGGAAAATTATGTCTAACAATGTATGGACTACAACTATAATGTTTGATGAAAACTATCGGGTATTTGATTTATCTTTTCCTGATAAGTTTGACTATGTTGAACTATACAAAATAAAAGGAGATTCAGAAGAAGAAAAAAAACAAAGAAAGCAACTGCGTAATACAAAAATAGAAATAGTAGATCAATATCATTTAAGTAAAAAAATAGAACCAAAGGATGCACCAACTATTTTATATGCACATGGCTTTGGTAAAGCAGTCAAGTTGCCAAGTTTTTTTCGTACACAAGATGGGTTTGTAATTCTGACTGAGGCATGTGCTAACGTCCTTAAAAAATTTCGTTTGGGGCAAAGTGCTCTTTATCCATTATCTTTTTTTGATATTAAATTAAATGAACCTGTAAATGATCAAACATATTACTTTCTTAATATTGCTGAGTTAAGAAGCTACTTGCTTCCAGAATATTGTACCGAGGAGTTAGATAAACATTCATATACGAAGCATGAAGGTTACCAACTTTATAAATTGTATCATGCCGATTATACAGATCATGCAATAGCAATTAAAAAAGAAGCTGTAAATTGCGATGTCGATTTATGGCAAGATCCAGAGTTAAATCATTCAATTTTTATATCTGATGAACTAAAAAAAGCTTTAGATGACGCGCAGCTTAGTGATGCTTGGCAATTATTTTTATGTGGCCTTAAATAATAACAAAAAATAAATAATATTAGGAATAATTAAAATGGCAAGTTCTTTCCAAGTACATCATATATTACCTGTTGAACTCTTTAACTCTGACTTTAAAGAAAAGCTAAATAATATATTAGATAATGAGTTATCAGAAGATTTAACTAAAAACCTAGCCTTGCAATCATATAATAATCGTATTGCTTTATATTCAGATGCTGATCGCGCTGAAATGGCGAAAGCTTTGCAGGACAGTGGGCATCCAATTTCAGATAATCCGATTGGTGCGGCACAACATTATACTCAGCATCCTGAATATAATAAGGCTGTAATTAAATGGGTGGAATCTATTGTTAATAACAGTAGTTTAAACGATAGCCAAAAAAAAATAGCAATTTTTGATCTACAATCAACTCTTAAAGATGGGTTAGCTACAGGCGAAATTGTATTACATGGTGATAATGCTAAACAAAGTATTAATGACTATATAAATCAACATGCTATAACAGTTGAACAACTTTCTAATTCTGATAGTGAGCGTTTTAAACAGGCTGAAACTAGATTAGAAATTCATGTCGAAAATGACATGAAATATTCAAATGTTGCTAACGAATCAGTAAATGTAAATGCTGAGGGTAAAACGAGTGCTGGAAATCAATTATTTACCAAAACTGCGATTGCTGAAGCTATTGAGATAATAAAAGCACAATCCTTTGATTCTATTCCTTTAACTAACTTAATGAAAAGTAATCTAGAAAAGTTAATTAATGGGGAAACATTGTCTGATTCAAGTAAAAAGCAAATCGTAGAAAATCTTATCCATGCTAAAGCTTATGCAAATGGCATAACAGAGAAACCACCTTCAGGTGTATATGAAAAATTGGTTAACTCATCTGCTGATCTAGTGCAGAACCAACAAAAAGCCAATCAATTAACAGAATCTTTGAAAAACTCTGCTTTATCAGATAGTGAAAAATCAAATATTCAGAGTGAAATTTCTAGATTGCAAGGTGAAAAAGTACTTTTAGATAATACTATTACAAAGCTTCAGGGCACCGTAGATTCTGCTAGAGTTGACCTAAGCTTGGGCAGTTTGAAGCATTCTCAAGCTGGTTATGTTGATCTTCAACCTTTATATGATTCATTAAAGAATACTAAAGAAACTGTTCATCAGGATATTAAAGACATTATTAAAAATAATATGCTTAATGTTGTTGATGGACAAATTAAACTTAATCCTGAAATGTCAAATAATTTAGGCAAATACCTCAGTGAAAGTTTAATTGGTGGGAAAGTTGGCGCTGGTGTTATGGCGGCAGATTTCCTAAACAATACATTTGAAGGATTGGTAGTTGGGCTTGAAACTGGAAATTGGCAACCATTTCAAGAACAGGCAATAGAATATGGCCCACAAGCAGTTGTTGGTACAGTTCTATTTGCAGCAGGTGCCGAATTAATTCCTGTCGTAGCTGGTCTACTTGGTGTACCTGTTTTAGGTGAAGTTGTTTTAGGTGGGTTGCTCATATACGGTGCTTATCAAGGTGGTAAAGCGATTGGTGAGCTTTTATATAAAATTTATGATCACATTGTTGATCATGGTATACCTGTTCCATTTGGTTTAGATAAATTATTTGATCCGAACAATATTGCAAAATGGATGGATGATGTTACACCTGACTTTATTAAAGACTGGTTAGGTTTAAATCGTGAAGGGCATCACTATTATTATGATCCACTTATTTTAGATTTAGATGGCGATGGTATTGAAACGATTGCACATAATAAGCTAAATGGTGCGCTATTTGATAATGATGCGGATGGTCTTAAGACTGCAACAGGTTGGGTAAGTTCGCATGATGGCTTATTAGTCTTCGATCGTAATGCAGATGGTATTATTAATGATGGTACAGAAGTTTTTGGTGATAATACTTACTTAAAAAATGGTGAAAAAGCTGAGCATGGCTTCGATGCTTTAGCTGATTTAGATACAGATAAAAATGGAAAAATTGATGCGAATGATGAAGATTTTGCTAAATTAAAAGTTTGGAGAGATTTAAATCAAGACGGTAAAAGCCAAGAAAATGAATTGTTTGGCTTAGCTGATTTAGGTATCAAATCTTTAAATGTAGCCTATAACAATACTAATACCACTTTAGCTGGAAATAACATTTTAGTACAAGTCAGCTCGTATGAAAAAACAGATGGCTCTACTCTTAAAATGGGGGATGTTAATTTCAGTTTTGATTCAATCTACAGTGAATTCACGAATAGAATTGAAGTAAGTAAAGAAATTAAAGACTTACCAGAGTTAAAAGGATATGGACGAGTACGCGATTTGCATGAGGCCATGTCTTTATCTTCTGATTTGGAGCAATTGGTAAGACAGTACGAATCAGCAAAAACATCAGAAGAGCAAAAAAGTCTATTACCTGAACTATTAAAAGCTTGGGCGAAAACAGATCCGTCATACCATGAGTATACAGAAAAACTGTGGGCTTCAATGGTGAGTTCAAGTGGTCAGGGTGTCGCAGTTGCTGGTGGCAATAGAGGAGCAACAATTAGCTTTGATCAAGTTAATCCTGCAGTTCAAGCTGCATTCAGTGAGGCTAAATCTAAAGTTGGTGTTATTGATAGTTTCTTAGGAACAAAAACTGAAAAACTGTTTTATATCGCTGAAAAAGATATTCTTAAGATAACTGAATCGATTAATAATATTTATTCGAACATCACTTTCTCTATTTATAAAGGCTTATACGGACAAACAGCCATTTATAAGAACTATGCTGATGAAATCCAGAAAGAATGGTTTTTGAAAGATAACGGTGATATTGGTTTTACTCTCAACTTTAAGAATGTTGAACAGATATTTGAAAGCAAATTTTCTTTAGATACTAAAAATACCTTCTTTGAATTAGTTGAGTTTACCGATCATATTATTAATATTTACAAGGATGTGCCTAAAGAAAGTTTTGAAAGTCTACAAGCTTTACTCTATAAAAACTATGAAAACTTTGATGATGTTACCCTACTTGAAATAAATATCTTCTTAACCCAATACTCGCCTACTCTTAACTATATTACAGGTACTAATGGTGTAGATATTCTAAATGGAACTGCGAAATCAGAAATATTCTTGGGTGGTAAAGGTGATGATACGCTAAATGGCGATGCTGGTCAGGATACCTTGATTGGTGGCAGCGGTAACGATGTCATGTCAGGCGGTGATTATGAGAAAGATATCTATATCTTCCAGTCGGGTCATGGACAGGACGTTATCAATGATAGAAGTTATGACTGGGTTTACCTCAATCAGTTTAACGATGTGAAATTTGAAGGTGCAAACTTTGCCGATGCCCACTTCCTGAGAGTAGGCAATGATCTGGTGATCAAGGCCTATGGTACAGAAGATTCGGTG
>NZ_JAZEYD010000021.1:0-53378 GCF_037027805.1 Acinetobacter sp. 161(2023)
AATAGTGCTTCATAATCGCAGGAGTATAAAATAAATATGCTTGAGGAGCTAAGTAACTGAAACCTGTAAAGTGCATATTTAGATATAATGAAGGTATTTCTAAAGGGTTGCTAAATCTATTAACCATCTTCTTTTTTTCTTTGATTGCTTGAATAGCCTCTTCCTGATCTGCTGCAAGCCACCCACATGTTTCAAAAAAACCAAGCTCCTGACTCGCCCATTCCTCTGCTGTTAAATGAGAGTCTGGATGTTGTTTATCAAAATACCAATAACTGGTATCCGCATAATCTTCTTCGGCAAGAGTATAGTTATCCCCTAAAGTAACACCCTTATACTCTTGTTCTATTTGCTTCTTTAAAGTATCGATATTCATTTATTGTCCTAGAATCCCCAGATAAATTTTTCCAAAATTTTCAACTTTATCAAATATAGAATGCGAAAAACAGGTATAAAAAAAGGGCTTATATGTTATTAAAACGATCTTGTACATAACTTTCCTTCCGACAAAAAGCTGCCTGTTGGCAGCTTTTTTCAAATACTAATCTTCTGATAAATACCCATTAATCTAATAATTTGATCCAATTCGTTGGTAAAAATTGTTCATCATTTTCTTTATGGAATCCAGCTCTTGTAATTTTTATGCTTCTTGCACTTAAAACAAGTTCCATAGAAGGATTATTAAAGAAGAATGTAAACTTAAACCTGTTATTATTTAAATCCTCAATATCATAATCAGTTATGTAGAATTGCCCAGAACTCAAATCATCAGTAATAGTAAATCTATTAATAACTGAATTTTCAAAGGTAACTAATCCCTTCTCAAGGAAATATTTTCCTGATTCAAAATTTGAAAAAATATGAATATACAGAAGCACATTTAAGTTAAATGTCTTTGGATTAGAATCTAATAAAAACCCATAAAGTCTTGCATCATGTAATACGCCTAAAACGTTATCAAACTTACTGATCATAGCGCAACTCCACATCCACCAAAGTTATGAGCTTTGACAATACAACGACCATCAGGTAATTGATTATTTACATCATAATGCCAGTGAATTGGGCTACCTGTTTTAGCCATACAACCATGAGATCCGACATTTATATCAGGGTTTCTACCATGTCTTTCATAATGTGTTACTTTATTGAATTTTACACCTGCAGGAGGATCACATTCCTTTCTACAGTTAGGGTTAGTATTCGGATCACATTTTTCAGTAACATTATTCTCCAGCTCTTGAACAATAGGTTCAGCCTGAACAGCATCATTTAAAATATTTTGCGTTGCAGCATTAGTTGCAACCTGTGCATCCAAACTACCAGCATCTGCGTTGGAAATGACTTGTTCTGCGACAGCTTCTAGCGAAAGTGTGTTTTCAACATCCGGGTTATAATCAGGATTTACTTCTTTAACATAAAAAGATTTATCTATGCCATAAGGTGATACGTAAAGACAATTAACATCATCAGCACTAACACTAGAGAAACCGATATCAGGTCTCCATTTCTGTATTATAGATAATGAATACTCACATGCAGCTAATGGTGTCTGAAAATAAGTTCCATTACCCCATGAAGATGGAGTGTAGATATATTTTGATTCTAACTTTTGCTTATATCTGATCTGATAATTATCAGGATCCATAACCCAATCAACAGCCCCTAACAACTGCTCTACTGCAATGCTTAAAGCAATTCCACCAATTCCACCACGTAATACTTTGGCTACCTGTAAAGTATTTGGTGTTATTAATGCTGCAGAAACTCTAGAGTCTTTAACAGCATCAATTAATGTCGATGCGCCCATGACAGTTGAATTAGTAATTGACCAACCACTTAAAGGTGATATTGCTGGACTCATCATTAGTGACGAAGCTGCTAACTTGTAATTAGATGTTATTGGTACTGCTAAATCTGTTGTTTGTAATTGTGTCGTCTGTGTATCAGATGGAGACGTATCATTCTGGTTATTATCCCCACACCCCGACAACCCCAACAATATTGCTAATAAAAATAGTTTTTTCATTTATTTACCCTTATTTTCAAATATTTTATTTTACTTTTTGACAAAAAACTATATAAAAAATAAAGCTCTCTAATTGGCTTTAAATCATAGATCTCTTCTTGTGGTTGTATTCTCAGTCAAAGAACGACTAATAATCGAGTTTGGATTACCAATTCTGCCAAATATAAATGAAGAAAACAGGCATAAAAAAGGGCCTAAATCTTCTAAATTTAAGCCTTTAAAAAGCCTCTTATTTCCGCACATATAAAATCAATCAAGGCATCTCTAAATCTCTACTTGGCTCCCCATTTCCACCACTCGGTTAGCTGGTATCTGGAAGAAATCACTAGCAGGACTCGTATTTAGTTGCATAGAAATGAACAGTTTTTCACGCCATGGAACAATGCCATCACCTACGGTATGAATTACACGTTCACGTGATACAAAAAAGCTTGTATCCATAATGTTATATGGTTGATTCAACTTCGTTAAAGCCTGCTCTAATGCTTGAGGTGCATTTGGCTGCTCTTTAAATCCATAATAAGCACTAACACGTAAAAAATGCTTATCTAATACTTCGACATCAATACGTTCCGATTCATCTACATATGGAATGTCACGAGTATTCATGGTGATCAAAATATTACGTTCATGAAGTATTTTATTATGTTTTAAATTATGTAATAAAGCATGAGGAACAACTTTTGGACTACTTGTCATAAATACAGCCGTTCCACTCACCATATAAGCACTAGACTCCAAGCTCTTAATAAATAAATCTAATGGCATAGTGTCACTTTGTAACTTGCTCAGTAGTAATTCACGTCCACGGCGCCATGTCGTCATAATTATAAAAGTGATTGCACCCATCAATAATGGGAACCAGCCGCCATCTACAATTTTTAGTGAAGTTGAAGCAATAAAGAGGAGATCTGGTATTAGCAAAGGTATCGCAATTAACAACATGACCCACGATGGCCATTTCCATAAGTGATACATGATGAAAGCAACTAGAATCGTATCGCAAAACATAGTCAAAGTTACTGCAATACCATAAGCCGAAGCTAGATTAGCGCTAGATTGAAACATAAGCACTAAACTAATAATCATACCAAGCAACATCCAGTTCAATGCTGGTATATAAATCTGACCAATTTCAGATTCAGAGGTATGGTCAATCGCAAAACGTGGTAAATAACCTAATTGGATAGCTTGACGTGCCATAGAAAACACACCTGAAATAACTGCCTGAGAGGCAATCACTGTCGCAGCAGTTGCTAAAGCAATCATAGGATATAATGCTATTTTAGGCACCATCATAAAAAAAGTATTCTCGATGGCCTGCGGGTTTTGCAGAATCAATGCCCCTTGTCCTGCATAGTTTAATACCAAGCATGGTAACGCAACAAAAAACCAAGCTAATTGAATTGGCTTACGACCAAAATGGCCCATATCCGCATATAAAGCCTCTCCACCTGTAATCGTCAATACAACTGCTCCCATAACTACAAATGCAGTCACGGGGTTATTTTCAATGAAAGGAAGAGCCCAATACGGATTAAGCATATTCAAGATAAAAGGGTTCTTGATAATGTGAGATAGGCCAATAAAACCTATTGAGAAAAACCACAGTAGCATGATAGGTCCAAAAAAACGGCCTACTGATCCAGTTCCCTTTTTCTGAATCATAAATAATCCAATTAGAATCACAATCGTAATTGGTATCACATACGGTGTAAAAATAGGGGTTGCTACCGACAATCCCTCTACCGCTGACAATACTGAAATAGCTGGGGTAATAATGCCATCACCGAAAAATAATGAAGCACCAAACAAACCAATCGTAATTAACCCAAAGCGCACTTTAGGCCCAATTTGCTTATTGTGCATATTAAGAGCTAATAATGCTAAGATGCCCCCTTCACCATGATTATCAGCACGCATAATTAACATACTAAATTTCAAGGAAACCACAAGCATCAGTGCCCAAAAAATCAATGATAAAATGCCTAGAACATTCGCCTCATTTATAGGAACATTATGTGATGTATGAAAACATTGGGTAAAGGCGTAAAGTGGACTAGTACCAATATCCCCAAAAACCACACCTAAAGCACCCAATGTCATTGCTGACATTTTTTGACGACCAATCTCATGTGAACTCATCCATATCTCCTTGATATGAAAATATTATTCTTATATAGAAGCACTAACACCTATAGCTCACTATCATTGATCAAAATACAAAAATCAAGAGCATTAATAATCAATAAGATATTACTTCGTATAATAAGGGGACCAGAGGTGTTTACCTCATGCTAATAGGTGCTCCAAAGAAAAAATCTATCTATTCAAATATGGTTATATAAACCAATAAAAAAGCCCTAAACCATTAGAGTTTAGGGCTTTTTCAGTCATATAAAGCTATTTGAGTTTAAATGACTTTAAATCTTGGTAGGTATATCCAGACTCGAACTGGAGACCTCTACGATGTCAACGTAGCGCTCTAACCAACTGAGCTATACACCTAGAATGGAAAGCATAATATTCATTTTTCAAAAGCAAAACAAGTGATTTGCCATTGAAAAAAATACAAATGAGCAGACTTTGAGCAAACTCTTTTTCATTTTCCAAAAAGTAAAACGGTACATGGTTTAACCACATACCGTTTTGTTTAGCTGAATATAAAGCTCAACTTAACAAGGACATTTCTTTAAAGTACCGCCTGCCGTTGGATAACGCGCATCGACACAATAACGATAGAAAGTCTTTGCATCCATAGGTGTTAAATCAGGATGATGAGCTTTCATGTGCTCCAAATAAGTCTGATAATCTGGAACTCCAACCATCAAGCGAAAGCTTTGCTGCAAACGCTGCCACAAGGTTGCAATACGCGACCAGTTCTTTGGAGACAGCAATAGCTCTTTTTGCGAGAGCACTGTCATTTTGATGATTTTCGCAATAATGACAGTTCCATTTTTTGCAAATTTAAAATTCATCATTACTCTCCTCGTGTGGTGACCACTTCAGGATCAGCATATACAGCTGGGGATTCATTTACAGTCGGTGTCGGACTTGCTAAAGCACGGCGTACAATACCAATTGAAGCAATAATCATGACAATCGATACAATCATAAAGAAGCCACAAAGTGCAGCATTAATCTGATTAGACATCACAATGTTTTGCATCTCAGCAATAGTTTTGGCTGGTTTAAGAATTTCACCACGAGCAATCGCATCAGAGAATTTATGTGCTTGCGCTAAGAAACCAATCTTAGGATTTTCGTGGAAAATCTTTTGCCAACCCGCAGTCATACAGGTCACGAATAAGAAAATTGTTGGGATGATCGTCACCCATACATATTTTTCTTTTTTCATTTTAAACAAAATGACTGTACCCAAAATGAGAGCCATTGAAGCCAACATTTGGTTACCAACACCAAATAAAGGCCATAAGGAGTTAACACCACCTAATGGATCAATCACACCTTGATAGACGAAGAAGCCCCATCCACCTACCGCAACGGCTGTTCCGACCAAATTACCAATAAATGAACCAGAAGTTTTAACCGCAGGAATAACAATACCAACTGTGTCTTGCACCATGAAACGACAAGCACGAGTACCCGCATCTACAGCAGTTAAAATAAACAATGCTTCAAATAAAATAGCAAAGTGATACCAGAACGCCATCATTGAACGGCTATTGAAAATTTCCGAAATGATATGTGCCATACCAATCGCAAAGGTAGGCGCACCACCCGTACGCGATAAAATCGAAGATTCTCCGACTTCCTGTGCCAACACAGTTAACATTTCAGGGGTAACAACAAATCCTAAATTACGTACAGCTTCTGCCGCTGATTCTACAGTTGTACCAAGTACAGCCGCAGGTGCATTAATTGCAAAGTACACGCCTGGGTCTAAGACAGTTGCACAGATCATCGCCATGATACCGACGAAAGATTCCATGAGCATACCGCCGTAGCCAATTACACGAATATCAGCTTCGTTATCGATGAGTTTTGGTGTGGTTCCACTCGATACAAGCGCATGGAAACCAGAAATAGCACCACAGGCAATGGTAATAAATAAGAATGGAAATAAACTGCCTGAGAAAACAGGACCAGTACCATCAATAAAATGAGTCACTGCTGGCATTTTCAATTCAGGTAATGCAATGATAATACCGACTGCTAAACCGAGAATGACACCAATTTTAAGGAACGTTGATAGGTAATCACGTGGTGCTAACAGTAACCAGACAGGTAATACTGAGGCGATAAATCCATAAATGATTAAACACCATGTGAGCTGTGTTCCAGTTAAGGTAAAAAACTCACCCCAATAAGGATCTGCTGCAACGTGTCCACCATAGACAATGGCAAGCATCATTAAGACGAAGCCAATAATAGAAACTTCAGCAATACGTCCCGGGCGAATAAACCGCATGTAAACGCCCATAAATAATGCGATTGGAATAGTCGCTGCAATAGTAAAAACACCCCATGGACTATGGGCAAGTGCTTTAACCACAACTAAAGCCAATACGGCAAGGATAATAATCATTACCCCAAGCGCACCAAGCATTACAACGATACCAGCAAAAGAACCCAGTTCCTGTTTTGCCATTTCACCAAGCGAACGACCGTCTCGACGCGTTGAAATAAATAAAACTAAAAAGTCTTGTACTGCCCCCGCGACAACCACACCGACCAGTAGCCAGAGCGTTCCAGGTAAAAAGCCCATTTGTGCAGCCAAAATTGGCCCGACTAACGGCCCCGCTCCTGCAATTGCCGCAAAGTGGTGACCAAAAAGTACATATTTGTTGGTGGGAACATAATCCAGACCATCGGCTAAACGATGTGCTGGGGTTAAACGTCTTGGGTTTAATTCAAATACTTTAGTTGCAATAAATAGACTATAAAATCGATATGCGATGCTATATACACATGCTGCAGCAAGTACAAGCCAAACCGCATTAACATGTTCACCACGACTGAGTGCCAGCATCCCAAAAGAAATCGCACCTATAATTGCCACTAGGCTCCAGACCAGCTTGGAGGGAAGCGTAGATTTCGCTTGCATTGTGTCCATTCTTAACCTCTCAATAAATAACTACAGCATTTTTATATTGTTATGTACTGTTCTATCAAATCCTTGTGACTGTACTCCTCCTTTAATTTTTTTCCTCTTATACTTTCGCATAAAAAAAGGGATGATTTACATCATCCCTTCGATAATAGTTTATTTTTTAACTATTATGCACGCTCTAAATAATCGCCAGTACGAGTATCTACACGAACGCTATCTTCTTGCTGAACAAATAACGGAACACGAACAACCGCACCTGTTTCAAGCTTAGCTGGTTTACCGCCACCGCCAGATGTATCACCGCGTACACCTGGATCAGTTTCAACAATTTTTAATACTACGAAGTTCGGCGCACTTACAGTTAAAGGCACGCCGTTGAACAACATAATAGTACATTTTTCATTTGAATCATCTTTTAACCATTTAGCTGCATCGCCCATTGCAGTTTTGTCTGCAGCGATTTGCTCAAAAGTTACAGGATCCATGAAGTTCCAAAGTTCGCCATCATTGTATAAGTAGTCCATTTCTACTTCTACGATGTCAGCAGCTTCTACAGTATCGCCAGACTTAAAAGTTTTTTCTAAAACTTTACCAGTTCTAAGGTTACGTAATTTTACGCGGTTGAACGCTTGACCTTTACCTGGCTTTACGTATTCATTTTCCATGATTGAACATGGGTTACTGTCAAGCATGACCTTAAGGCCCGGCTTGAAATCATTTGTAGAATAATTGGCCATGACTGGCACACTCCAAACTTAACAAGTCAACTATGCGATATAATGCGTTCTTGCATTATCTTAATCGTGTCAAATGATAAACTATTTATACCAAGAGCAAAACTGGCAATCGCAACTGAGTGACCTTATTACTGATCCGTCGGAGTTGCTCAACCTACTCGAGTTATCCACCGATCAGCTATTATCAGGTGCGATTCTGGCTTCTGAACAGTTTAAATTGCGTGTTCCTCGCGCGTTCGTCGGAAAAATGAACGCTAAAGACCCGTTTGATCCGCTTTTGTTACAGGTTTTACCTCATCATTTAGAACTCGAAGAACATCCTGAATTTGTAACTGACCCTTTGGGCGAAGAAGCAGCAAATCAATTACCCGGCGTATTACATAAATATAAATCACGCTTTTTACTGACTTTGACGGGCGCTTGTGCCGTACATTGCCGTTATTGTTTCCGTCGTCATTTTCCCTATCAAGAAAATTTGCCGAAAAATGATGACTGGCTAAATATTAAAAATTATATTGAAGCGAATCCTCATATTAATGAGATCATTTTGAGTGGTGGAGATCCCCTTACGCTTTCTAACCGTAAATTAGCACTTTGGCTAGAACGTTTATCATCTCTCAAACAAATTAAGATTCTGAGAATTCATTCACGAGTTCCAATTGTTATTCCAAACCGGATCGACGAAGAGCTGATTTCTTTATTAAAAAACAGTAGGCTGCGTATTATTCTGGTGGTACACTCAAACCACGCTTCTGAACTCGATGACTTTACCTGTTCAAAATTGTTGCAGTTATCTGCCGAGCACATTACTGTACTTAATCAGGCAGTATTGCTTAAAGGTGTTAATGATTCTGCACAAATATTAATTGATTTAAGTTATCGTTTATTTGAAGCTCGCGTTATGCCTTATTACTTACATGTTTTAGATAAAGTAAAAGGTGCGCAACATTTTGATTTAATACCATCTGAGATAGATGATATATATCGTGATGTGTTAGCGAACCTACCGGGGTATTTGGTTCCTAAACTCGTCAGGGAAATTGCGGGCGAAAAGAATAAAACACCGCTTTTTGGGGCAACAACATTTTGAGTTATATAATAAGTGATGATGAATAATGCACTATCAGACATTTTTCACAATCAAACCGAGCTCACTCGTGAACGGTTAAGCTTTTGTGAAGCCAATATTAAAGATCTTAATGAATGGGTCACTACCCTTTCTATTATGCAACTCGGCGATACGTCAAAAGCATTGTTCACCGCTATTTTAGAGCTCAATGAATTAAAATGTAGCGAAACCTTACGTTTTGATCTTATACAAACGCTTCATCCCACTATTAATAACGTTCTTGCAAGTCTAGAAAAAAACTTTTTCAATCAGGGTGTTATTAGTACAGATCGTAATGAGCATATTATTGAGTTAGCAATGTTGCTGCGTTGCTATTTCGCCAGTATTTATTTAAATATTGCGCAAAATAGCCATGAGCAATTACAGCATCAAAAGTTTTCTCTATTTGCCTATAAACAAAAAAAGAATTTGCAAACGGCGCGTACTTTATCAACTTTCCATGCCCTACAACAATTAACCAATCTCTTATATCAGCAGCACATGCTCTATAGTGAACCGGTCAAAGGGCAATGGTTAATTGCACATCAACTCTATGAAACCGCAGTTCAACATAAATATCATCTGGTAAACATTAACCATATTCAGGGCGTACATCACCCTCTCGCAAATATTACCCAAGCGTATGCTCAGCTGATTTTGCTCGATATTTTAAATACAAATCAGATTCGCCAGTCAGAAATTCAGGCTTTATTCCAATGTAGTTTTGACTGGGCAAGAATGATTCATATTTTGCCGAAAGATACAGCTTTAACCAAATATGTGGTCGACCCAAATAAAGACCATCCGCCGGTTTACAACACCAAACGCAGCTCTAACTTTAGCCCAAGCATTTTTATAGGCACACAGGCTTTACTTGAGCATGTCACTGCAACCATGCACAAAAATGCACAATACATTTCCAAGAATGAAAAGTTTTATTTAAGCCCAGCTTTAAAGTTTCATGTTCAAACAATTTTAGGTACAACGGCTCAACGTCGCCATGAACGTTATGAATATAATGCAGAGCTACAAATTTGTTTCGGTTTAAGTACTGCTCATTTCTATCTATCGAAAGCAAAAAACTTTGAAGAAACGCTACAACTTAACAATAACTACAACTTACAAAGTGAGTCTAAAGTTTTATCCAATTTAGAGAAAAAAGAACAACAAACGTCATCCTATCAACGCTTAAGTCGTGAAACTAAAACCATTTATCAAACGACTGTTCTCGATATTAGTGTAAATGGATATCGTATTAAATGGTCTGGGGAAGCACCGAAAAATCTAAGAACCGGTGAATATATTTTAGTTAAAGAAACCTTGCATGGACAATGGCGTGGTGGCGTAATCCGCTGGATTAAACAGTCGACAGAAAAATCTCTAGAGTTAGGTCTAGAGATTTTGTCACAGGCGATGTTCCCTTGCGCAGTACATATTCAAGCTGAGCGTCATACACGCAATTATCATCCTGCACTATTACTACAAACACAAAATCTAGAAGAAATACAAAATACGTTGATTTTACCGGGGTCACAAATTTTTAGAGAGCAACAAACAATTCATTTACGATTGGGGACAGAAGAAATCAAAGTGTATCTACTCAAAGCACAACTCATTACTCAAAGTTTTATTCAATTTCATTTCGAACTTTTGAATGAGCAGCAACAAAATCTGCTTGATCAGTTCATGATGAAAAAGAATAGCAACTCTAGCAGTCAAGATTTATGGGAAGCACTAAAGTGAGAAACTCTTTATTATCTAAAAAGTTAAAACGTACTGAAACACGTTTACTCATTATTGATGACAACCAGCTACGTTATAACCAGATTTTAAATTTATTATTGGGGAATAATTATCAAGTCCACGCTTTACTACTTGATGATCTAAAAAGTTTCGAAAAACAGTTAAATACGCCTTGGGATGCTATTATTTTTGGTCGTGCTTATGACCTAAAAATTGAACAAACTCTCTCCCTTATTCAAGCATCTGAGCAGCCACATTTACCTGTTTTATTATTGCAACCAGAAGATTATCAACCTCAGCAATATCAGGCGTATATTCATAAAGGTATTTATGATGTAGTTCCATTAGAACCTTTAGATTATTTTTATATCACGCTTATTCGGACCTTGTCGTATAGTCACTTATTGCAAACCGAGCAACGTCTGATAAATGAACTAGAGACTATTCACTCTCATACACAAACGTTAGTCAATAACAGCCATAAAGCAGTTGCCCTCTTTCAAGAAGGCATGCACGTTAAGGCAAATACAGAATACCTTAACCTTTTTGGCTTTAAGCAAGAAGAAGAGATTATTGGCCTGCCCATCTTAGATGTTTTACAACCCAATGATTTAAATATTTTTAAACAAAGATTTAAGAAGATTTCATTAGGCCAATTTGATCAGGCGCGTTTTGAAATTCAGAGTCAGCACGCAGCAATTTCAGGTAATAATGCTTTAAAACTTGAATTTATTCCTAGTCAGGAAGAAGACGCCGTACAGTTAACCATTGACTATCAAATGGATTTACAAACACCTGCAAATACAGTTTTTTCTGAAAAGAGTTACGGGACAATTACACCGTGGCAACAGATTAATCGACAGCTATCAACACACCCTGCTCAAGCGAATGCATTGGTTTTATTTAGATTAAGTCAGTGTCCAGAACGTGTGTTTCAACTAAATTGGCAAACGCCTGGGCAATATTTTAATCAGCTGCAAAGTTTCCTGAAAGAACAGGCTCAAATGCCGATTTTCAATCTTGAACTTGGAGCATATCTTGGGGTCTTGCAAGCCGAAAACAGTACAGTCCTTCACTCCCAATTGGCTAGTCTGCAAAGTTTGCAAAAAGAGCATTTATTAACGATTGATGAACTTAATTACTCAGTACAATTCAAACTGAGTTATGCCCAAATTACTGAACAGTTAAATGAAACTAACTTTGCAAAGCTTATTGATCAAACAAATCAGCAAGAGCTACCTAAGGCAAAGTCAGAAATTGAGTTAGTGCCAACCATCGATATTATCTCTTCTGAACCTACCAGCTCTTCTCTGTCACTTGATTTAAGCCTTCAACAGGTTGATGCTCCTGTGCAGTCACCGCTATTGCAGCAATTAAAGCAACAGCTAGCACGGGGTGAAATTCATTTAAAATATCAGCAGATCTATGATAAGCATGATCAAGAAACCCATAACTATGAAGTGACTAGCGGTTTTATTGCAGATGAACAGTGGCATGATTTAAATGATTTAGTCGCATTAAGAGATGATAGCGAACTTTCTATTCAATTAGACCGTTGGATTTTGGTCGAAGCTTGCAAGCAGTTACATAATTTCATTACGCAGTACCCGAAAGCTAAGCTGATTATTAACTTGAATATTGATATCTTACTCAAAGATAAATCAGCCCCTGAGCTTATTTCGAAATTACTCACCATTATTGGTAGTAAGCAAGAAAGCCCGTTGATTTTACAATTTTCAGAGCAAGCGATTCAGCCACACCTTGCAATTGCGCAGCAGCTCATAGCCCGTCTACGTCAACACGGCGCAGAAATTTCAATTCGAGATTTCACATCTTCTATGTATAGTGAATCAATATTACAACAACTTGATGTTCAATATTTAAAATTGCAATCGAAGAAGACAGAGCTATTAAACTCAGACGCTGGCTTATCACAATTACAGGAAAAAATTCTGAATTATTTGACTGTAAAACCTGTGGGGATTTTACTTGCAGATCTTAATGATATGAACTTATTTGCGAACGCTTGGAATGTGGAAGCACGTTTCTTACAAGGTCGCTATTTCCAGAAAAAACTTGATCGCTTAACAGACGTACAAGACCAATAATGGTCTTGTCGTTCATAAACAAAAAACGGGCATAAAGCCCGTTTTTTGTTTCGTTTTTCAGTATTAACGCTTGATAGTGCGAGACATACCAGAAAAACGTTGTTTGAATTTGTCGATACGACCACCAGTGTCTACATTCTTTTGCTTACCAGTGTAGAAAGGGTGGCAAGCTGAACATACGTCAAGGTAGATAGTGTCTTTACCTAAAGCAGAACGAGTTTCGATTACGTTACCGCAAGAACAAGTTGCTACTAATGTTGCATATTTTGGGTGAATATCGGCGCGCATCGTCGATTACTCCTAATTTAGAAAGGCTTAAGCTGTTATCGCAATTGATCACTCTCAATATAAATCGAGGAAAGCTCAAAATGAGCAGATCAACACCACAACAGACCATTCTTTTGGCTCACCGAAACCCCTAGGGTTAGAGCTAAGCACAACAAGTGGACAAGATTATACGTCAAATAATTTTTATTTGCGAATTAATCTTTAGATTTAGCCCAGTAATTTGCAATGACCCCGCAAACCATTAATTGGATTTGGTGAAAGATCATAATAGGTAACACAATCATGCCTAAAGGCTGGCCAATAAATAAGATTTGCGCCATCGGCACACCACTTGCCAATGTCTTTTTTGAGCTGCAAAAGAAAACCGTAACTTGATCTGCCCGGTTAAATCCCAAAGCACGCGGTAAATAAAGTGCTAATAGCATAATGATGGTTAAAAGAACTGAACAAGCCACCACTAAAATAAGTAAGGTTTTCCAGTTCACCTGATGCCAAAGCCCTGCGACCACTGCCCCACTGAATGCACCATACACCACCATCAAAATTGAGCCTTGATCAAATGCTTTAACAATACTTGGAACTTTTGCCATATAAGGAAAAATATAAGGACGTAATATTTGCCCTAAAATAAATGGCACTAACAACAACAACGTAATTTGTATAATTGAAGCCGTTGGATCGAACCCATGTTGGCTTTGGCCTAAAATAAAAAAGCTCACCAACACGGGTGTAATAAACATACCAATCAAATTTGAAAAAGATGCACTACAGACCGCTCCTGCCACGTTCCCTTTTGCAACTGATGTAAATGCAATAGAAGATTGAACTGTAGAGGGTAAAAAGCACATAAACAAAAAACCCCAGTAAAGCTGCTGACCTAATAGCGGTAACAGAATTGGCTTAGCTAACAAACCAATCACTGGAAAAACAAAAAAAGTAAATGCGAATACTAGTAAATGCATTTTCCAATGCAAAACGCCTTCGATTACAGCCTCACGAGACAACTTCGCCCCATGCAAAAAAAATAAGATTGCAATCGCGACTGTGGTCAGTGTATTGAAATATTGCGCTGCTTGACCAGTGACTGGAAAAAATGTTGCTAGCAGTACCATTCCAACTAACAAAACTGTAAATCGATCAAGTGCCAATAACTTCAACATAGCCACATCCTATGATTATTTTAGATAAATAAAAAACCCAGCTGATAAATTGACCATTCGGTCAGCTATTCATCATACTGGGCTCTAAAAATAAAGCTAGGCTTTTAAGACCTAAATCTTAAAGTCCTTAAGTCATTTATTTAGTTATTTTTGGCATTAGCATCTTGTTGAATGAGTTCGATTTTGTAGCCATCTGGATCTTCAACAAAGGCAATAACCGTAACACCACTCTTCATTGGGCCAGCTTCACGCACAACTTTGCCACCACGCGCTTTAATTTCTTCACACGCTTTATAGGCATCGTCAACGCCAATGGCAATATGGCCATACGCATTGCCTAACTCATAACTTGATGTATCCCAGTTATGAGTAAGTTCAAGCACCGTATTGGTTTCTTCATCACCATAACCAACAAATGCCAGTGTAAAACGCCCTTCTTCATAATCACGCTTACGAAGTAACTTCATTCCTAATACTTCGGTATAGAACTTTAAAGATTGTTCTAAATTGCCTACTCGCAACATTGTATGAAGCATTCGCATGTTTATTCACCTGCCTTTTCTGTTTCATGTGTTTGATGATCTTTGAGTAGTTTTCCAACCCAAACCACTAAAATTAAGATTGGAATCCCGATCAATGTAGTCATCAAAAAGAAGTTTGGGTATCCAATATTACTCACTATGGTACCTGAATATCCACCCAAAAGTTTTGGTGTGAGTGTCATGAGTGAACTAAAGATTGCATATTGAACAGCTGTGAATGAAACACTCGTTAAACTCGAAAGGAATGCAATAAATGCCGCACCAGCTAAACCTGAAGCCAAGTTATCAAGAACAATCGCGCAGTAAAGCCATAGTGAACTATAAGGTTTGATGACTTTACCACTCATCTCAACTTCTTTACCTGATTGAGTATCAATGTATGGTAGAGGTTCAATGTTTACATCCAATTCAGCTTTTGGTGCAGAATTTGAAGCTACTTCATAGGGGTGAGAAATCGATAATACTTTTTGATTTCCTTCAACAACCGAAGCAGTAAGTTGCTTACTTGGTGATGACAATAGTTTCTGCATATCAATTGCAGTATTAAACACGCCTTTTTGATCTGTCATTTTTGCATCAAAATTTTGCCCATCAAGAGTCACCACAATCTTTTGAGTAGGCGATAAAGCTTTTCCAAAATATTGACCACGAACCACAATACTTCCTTCAGAAGATTTAGCAGTAATTTGGTCACTTCCCATTAAAGGTAAAATTTGTAGAGGTGATTTAGCTAATTCAGTGGTGAGTAATGGCTGAGTACGGATTACAGATGGCACAGTATCTTGTGCAGCATAAGCAGCTTTTACATCAATTTGTTTTGTGCTATTAAAAGTAGAACTTGGGACTTTAAGCTTCCAATACCCTACTTCATCTGGCTTAACTTTATAATGATTATCGCCAACTTGAACATCAACCATATCAAGCGGTTTTCCGGATTTTACTAAACCAATAAAAATGAGATTAGTAGAGCTTGCCAATACAGCACCCACAAACATGAGTTTCATAATGTTCATGCGCTGCGCTAATAAGCCACCTAAGAAGCCGCCAACCAAGCTAAAAATAACACCGTAAACTTTTACAGCTTCAGCAATTTCTTCTTTACTAAAGTTTAAATCTTGATAAAAGACATTTGAAATAACGCCAGCAATAATGTCTGAAATACGGAAGAAACCAATCAAAAGTAATAAGACTAAAGCAAGTTTGACACCATAACGTTTAAAGAAATCTAAAATCGGTGCAATCCATGTCTCTTTAGCCATTTGTTGGTTAACCAAGCCAAATTTAACCAGTAAATAACCCATAAAAATGGCACAAGCTGTGGCTGTTAAAAATCTTAAAGCTTCTAAACCAAACAAACTTGCACTATCGTGAATATTGCCAGCTTTTGAAATTGCCTCAGTAATTTGGCCTGAGTAAATATAAGTTATAACAAATGAGATGACCGCTATAAAAAACACTAAAACCAAACGGTAATAATCTGTGGTTTTATAGTTTTTATATACTCGATTAACTTTAGGTTCACGAACAAGCAGAGTTGTAACAATACCTACTGACATAACGGCTGCCATTGTTAAATAGGTCGTTTTCCAAGCCTCGTAAATATAATTACCTTTTGCGGTTCCTAAATGTGCTGCTAAGAATAATGCACCAGCACCCGCTACAATCATACCAATACGGTAACCCGCATTATAAGTAGATGCCAACACGGTTTGCATTTCTGTTTCAGCTAATTCAATACGGTAAGCATCAATTACAATATCTTGCGTTGCAGCTGAAAAGCCAAGCAATACTGCACCTGCCGCCATTTGAACGAGGTAACTATGACCCAAAGATGGGTCAGCAAAAGCCATCGTACAAATTGCAAGCACGATTAAACACTGCGCGATAAGCAACCAAGCACGTCTTCGACCTAAAACCTTGGTCAAAACTGGTACTGGTAACTCATCAATTAAAGGAGCCCAAACAAACTTAAAGGAATATCCCAAAGCTGCCCAACTGAAGAAAGTGACTGCACTTTTATCGATACCCGCCTCTCCAAGCCATAAAGAAAGACTAGAGAAAATTAATAAAATTGGAATTCCGGCAGAAAAACCAAGAAATAGCATAATTAATGCACGGCGATCTAAAAATGCTTTAAAAGCCGAGACCCAACCCGAAGCTTGTGTGGTCATTCGTTTTTTATTTTCCATAAATTATAAATGTGCCTATTCAAACTCTTCTTACAATTGCTTTCAAGATTCTTTATGCAAACATTTTGGGTTTGGCGATAAAAACCGCAAGTTTGCTTGATATTTTATGCTAAACCTGTATACCTTTAGGCTTCAAACTTCGTTTTCTTTTGCTGGATATCAACAGTGACACAAAAACTTGATCAAGTGACTATTTCAACTTTATCACTCGCTAAAACAAACACCACAAACGTCACAGTAAATGCATTTCCTTCAGCTTTTGAGAAACCTGATATAAAAATGACCTTAGATAAGACAGTTTTAAAACCTGAACAACTTACACATATCCCAGATTTTGAAAAAATTCCAGCTTCGACAAAACGCATCAAACCTCTTAATAATTTTTTAGGTCAAGATCGTGCCAAAGCATCTGTAGAGGCAGGAATTTCTTTGCCCTACTCAGGCTATAACATTTTTGCAGTAGGAACTGCTGGTTTAGGCAAACGTACGATGATCAAACGTTTGTTACAGCAGCACGCCAAAACAATGCCAACGCCTGATGACTGGGTGTATGTCTATAATTTCAAACAAGCACGTCAACCTATTGCCCTACGTTTCCCAGCAGGTCAAGGGACTAAGTTTCAACAAGCACATGAGCAAACTTGGCAAATTATTTTAAAACAACTTGAACGCCGTTTTAGTGCAGAGACTTATCACAACCGTATTGAGCGCATCCGTCAGGAAACAGGTGATGTACAACAGCAAGCGCTTGTTGAACTGACCAAAGAAGGCGAAGAACTCGATTTAAAACTTATTTCGCGTAATGAAAAACACGGCTTTGTGCCTATACAAGTCAAAGACGATCAAATTCAAGAACTTACCCAAACAGATATTGACGCTTTAAATAGTAAACAACGCGCGGAAATTGCTGCCAATATTCGCTATATGGATAAAAAGCTGGATCGCCTTGGTCTACATTTAGGTGATTTAGAAGACGTTGCACGTGACAAAGTGTCTGTGTTAAATCGAGATATTGCAACGCAAGTCGTTATGCCAAGAATGGATCTTATTTTAAATAAATATGGTCAAGTTAAAGGACTCGAAGATTACTTAAAACAATATGCGCAAGATATTATTGATAATGTAGAACTGATTTTAGAACAAGATGAAGATGATTATGCTCCATCAATGTTCAATCGTGTTCCTGCACGTTATCAAGCCAATGTCATTGTTGCAAATAAACCAAATAGCGGCGCTCCTGTTATTTTTGAAGACTTTCCAACACACTATAATTTATTGGGTCATGTTGAACAGCTCACCCATAACGGCACAATTATCACAGATTTCACTTTGATCCGTCCGGGTTCATTGCATCAAGCCAATGGCGGCTTTTTAATGCTTGAAGCTGAGCAGTTACTCGAACAGCCTTATGCTTGGCAAGGTTTAAAACGCGCGCTTAAATCTGGGCAGCTTAGATTGTCTTCACTCGAACATATGCTGACTTTAACAGGCAGTATTTCGATTGAACCAGCTGCAATTCCGCTCGACATTAAAGTGATATTAATGGCGGAACCTGAAATTTATTATGAAATTTTAGAAGTTGAGCCGGAACTTGGCAGTGTTTTTAAAATTCGTGCAGATTTTACTGATACTCTTCAACGCAATGAAACAAATGAACAAGCTTATATGCAGTTGATTGCTGACTATGTACAAGCTGATAAATTATTACCATTTGATCGTAGTGCTTTAGCAGCTTTATTAACTGATTCTAGCCGCCAAGCTGAAGATCAGAGCTCGTTATCATTACATGCCTCTACTCTAGGTGATCTCATCCGAGAAGCGCACCACCATGCGTTTAAAGGTGAAGATAAGATCGTCACTGAACAGCATATCAACCTTGCTCTACAACATCGTCAATACCGCTTAGGCTATTTAAGGGAGCTTTACTGGCAAGATCTTTCACGTGGTACACAATTAATCGAAACGTCAGGATACCGTTTAGGTCAGATCAATGCCCTCTCCGTCATTCATTATGCGGATGTTGAGTTTGGTTTACCTTCACGTTTAACAGCATCTGTTTATCAAGGTGGTGGTGATATTCTTGATATTGAACGTAGTGTAGAACTGGGTGGTTCACTTCATGCTAAGGGCGTGTTGCTCATGTCTAGCTTCTTGAAAGCTCACTTTGGCCGTGAACAGATTTTGCACTTCTCTGCTGCGCTTGCATTTGAACAGAGTTATGGTCAAGTCGATGGTGATAGTGCCACTGTTGCTGAGCTTTCAGCATTAATTTCTGCGATTAGCCAAATACCAATTGATCAATCATGGGCAATTACCGGCTCTATGAACCAGTTAGGACAAGTTCAGCCAATTGGTGGTGTAAATGCAAAAATTGAAGGCTTTTATGATGCATGTAAATTGCAAGGTCTGACAGGTAAGCAAGGTGTCATTATTCCTCGTCAAAACATGCAGCATTTAATGTTACGTCAAGATGTTATTGATGCTGTTCGCAGCGGTCAATTCCATATCCATGCGATTGATACGATTGATCAGGCACTTGAAATTTTAATGGCTCGTCCGGTCGGTACACTCGATAAAAAGGGTAAATACAGCAAAAATTCAATTTATGCGGCAGTGATGGAACAACTTGAATATTGGCAAGCCATTGAAGATGGTGCTGAAATTGAAGAAGAGCCAAAAAAGAAGAAGAAAAATAAGAAAAAAATTAAGAAGCATGAAGAACTTACTGCTAATGATCTGTCACAAGAAAATGCAGAAGAAGTTGCCACATTAAAACAGAAATAATAAAAAAGGACCTGTAAAATACAGGCCCTTTTTACTTTTAGACTTGCAAAATTAACGAACGATTTGAATCGCCCGTCCTCCTGCTAACTGGCTAAAATATTGTTTAAGTGCTTCAACACAACGTTGAATTTTCATTGGTTGTTGGTCATGCTTAGCGACCTCTGCATACAATGTAAACGTTGGTAATTTCCAATCTGGCATGAGTTCAATCAAAGAACCATTTTTTAATTCTTTTTGAGCATCTAAATATAAAATTCGTGCAATACCATGCCCTTGCTGACATAACGCTTTTGCAACTTGTAAATTATTGCTCTGCAAACGGCTTTGCATTTCAATATTAAGTGTTTCACCTGTTTTTACATGTTGAAAATTAAAATGGCGCGAATCATTCATGACATTAATCGATAACAATTCATGATCTTTTAAGTCGTTCGGGTGAACAATTGGACTAGATTGATTCAGATAACTTGGAGAAGCTACCAAAATTTGATCCACAAAAGCCATCGGGATGACCGAACTGCTTTCTTCTACCGGAGTAGAGCTCATGCGCACTGCAATATCAATTCGCTCTTCAAGTAAATCGATATAACGATGCCCAACTTCGAAATGCACAGATAAACCGCGATGAGCAGACATCCAGTGAGATAATGCAGGAATGAGGTGTTGAACTGCTAAATCAGGAGTTGTTGCAATACGCAAATCCCCGATTAAGTCATCCCTCAATTCATTAATTCTGATTTTTCCCCTTTCAGCAGCCGCCAACATCTCTTGACAGCTTGAAAAAAAAGCCTGTCCGGCTTCTGTCAAACTAAGTTTACGAGTGGAACGATGTAATAGAGTTACATCCATTTCATTCTCAAGGGAGCGAATCTGTTGGCTCACCGCACTTGTTGTAATTCCTAATTCACGTGCCGCACCACTGAATGAACTTTTTTCGACCACACAAGCGAAAACACCCATCGCACGAAGCTGATCTAACATAGGTTTCCTCAAATCTAATTTTAAATTTATAAAAAATGCTTATTGTTGTAATGAAAGCAACCAATTACATTATACGAGGAAACCTAAGTTTTTTGCATTAGCTATTTTGGTAAAAGATTTATAGGATTAATCGGTTTGCCATCCAAACGAATCTGGAACTCAAGCATGACCTGAGATGCGCCAGTAGATCCCATTTCGGCAATTTTTTGTCCAGCAGTTATATTATCACCGCTTTTCACCAACATCTTGCTATTGTGGGCATACGCACTGATATAGCCGTCAATATGCTTAACTAAAACTAGATTTCCGTATTCTTTTAAGCCATCAGCTGCATAAACAACTTGACCATCGGCTGCGGCATAAATAGGGTCACCCTGATTTCCACCATAACGGATTCCCTTGACATTATTTGCCAAATTAAACCCTTGAATTACGGGGCCATTAGTCGGTTTTATCCAACGTAAGCTCGAATTTGGTGCAACCGAAGTCACAGTAGTATTCGTTGACGGTACGGTAGCTGCTGGTGGATTTACCGGAGTAGCAGGCTGTGTTGTTGGTAAAGCAATCGTTTGACGCTTAATCTTTTCAGGCTGTGCCATGACTTGCGTAGATACTGTTCTTGGTGAAGAAGATTTCTTCAAACGCAACGATTGATTGACATAAATACGATATGGTGCAGGAATATCATTCATTTCAGCAAGACTGATATAGTCCAGACCATAACGCATTGCGATACCACTTAAAGTATCACCTGAACGAACTGTGTAATAGTTAGGAGCCACTGTATAGCGAGAACTATTATTAATTTGTGGTTTAGAAGCACATCCAGCCATAGCCACAGTAAAACCTACAGCCACAGACAACAACATAATTTTCATTATTTTGTCTTTTTGGATATTCACCTTGCTTTGTTGCCCAATTAAATGCATTGATCTCCCTCACTAAATGCTACAAATCATTTCGGCTAAGAGTACCAAAAAAGTAAGAGGAAACACGTTCCTCTTTTTCTTTATTCACAAAGTTATAACATTCGAAGCAAATTATTGACTCAAACTGACCTGTAGATCTTCTAAAACGGCGTAATTTGTTGCATCCATTTGAATAGGCGTAACACTCACATATCCGTTTGCTACCGCAAAGAAATCCGATTGAATCTGGCTTGAAACACGCTGTGGATCTGTAACTGCCTCACCTGCTAACCCAATCCAGTAAACTTGACGTCCTCTAGGATCGACGTGGCTGGTAATAGGCTTAGATTGAGCACGACGTCCCTGATAAGTAATTTGTGCTCCTTGTAACTGCGGCACATCAGGAATATTGATATTAAAGATATGTCTTGGAGGCAAAGCTGGCAGCCCGCTTGCAATAAAATCATGAACCCACTGAGCAGCCTGAGCATAATCTTCTTTATTGTTATAAGCTCGTACATCAGGGCCAGCTAAAGACACAGCAATTGCTGGTTGCTTCATTAAACGGCCTTCAAATGCTGCACCGACTGTTCCAGAATATAAAACATCATCACCTAAGTTTGCTCCACTATTGATTCCACTCACGACCAAATCAAATTCGAAATCAAACAAACCATTCATGGATAAATAAACACAATCTGCTGGCGTACCATTCACTGCCCAGACATCTTCGGCAATTTGAATTGGGCGCAATGGTCGATCTAATGTTAATGCACTTGAGAAACCACTTCTTTCACTTTCTGGTGCAACCACAACTACACGGCCAAGTGGTTTTAATGCTTCAGCTAAAGCCTGTATACCTGGTGCAAAAACACCGTCATCATTTGCAATTAAAATATTCACAAAAATCTTTCTCTACAATAAACCTAAAGGTTTTCACAATTGAATTATTTGTTGAATTATATATATTTATGCCTCCATAGCATTATAAAATTGTGAAAAAATGAAAACTTTCGCTCCTTTTTTTCAGGTATTGGGGATCAGTATCACATTGTGTACGCAAGCGGTTTTTGCAGATGAGGATATATCAGCACAAGAAGCTGATAGCTTAATTAAAGATGACATTGCCGCAACGCAAGTTTTGCAGGAAATTTGTCCAGCTTTTGTAGGGACAAATAAAAAACTTGAGTCAAATACTCAAAAAATTATCGCCATGTATCTTCAAGGGTATTCGAATAAATCAATTACCCTCTCTACTCTACAAAATGATGCAGAGTTTAAAACCTTGTTAAATGAAGCTCGTCAAGCTGCAAAACAAATGGACCACCATGAGCAGCATGAACTTTGTGAAGAGATCATCAATTATAAAGAATAGTTTTTTGCTCTTTTAGAGTAGAGATTTATTTATTGAGGTTTTCTGCTTGGCATTAAGCAGAAAACCAACATAACAATACATTTTTTCCATTTTTTTAAACTATAAATTGGTTAAGCTATCGACATATTTAAAAATTTTATTTCGGGTTATCGATGTTTATGAAGAAAGTCTTAGTTCAATCGCTCTCTTTGGTTTTACTTATGAGCATGGCAACAGTTGGTTTTGCTGCTGATAAGAAGAAAACAACTGAAAAGAAAACCGAAAATGAAAATGTTGTTGAAGTGACTCCTCAACAAAGTATCACTCCTGAAGAGTTGGCTGCAATTCAAGTACTTTCTGAAATTTGCCCAAGCCTTATTGGTAAAAAAGATGCAGAATTTGCTCAAGGTTATGAGCGTCTTGTAAAAGACTATTTACCAAATGAAGCTGATCCAGTTGCAGCTTTAGAGAAACGTACTAAAGACAAAAGTTTCAAGAAAGTCTTAAAAGAAGCACGTAATGATGCAAAAGCTGCTGGTAACGAGCAAAACACTTTAGTTTGTCAAGACGTAAAAGCTTATCAATCGCAAAACTAAATTAGTAAAAAACTCTTGAGTTACAATACTGTTTGAAAAAGCCGACTTCCCCCATAGAAGTCGGCTTTGCTTTATCCTAAAATGCTAGGTTCTTCTGCTTCATACAAGATATTGGAATTACCTAGAATGACTCGAAAAAGCGCTATTGCTGCACTCCTCCTCTTACCAAGTTTTTCTTATGCAGCAACTGTCTTATCAGCTCCGCCAGAATTAAATAATAAGTCTTATGTATTAATGGATTACGAGACAGGACAAATTCTCGCTTCTAAAAATGAAAATGAAAAGCTTGCTCCTGCGTCTATGACTAAAATGATGACAAGCTACATCATTGAACAAAAACTATTAAAAGGTGAGCTTACTGAGAGTGAAAAGGTTCGTATGAACGAATCTGCATGGTGTAAAGGAAGTAGCTCTGAATCATGTATGTATGTTCCTTTAAATGGTACAGCGACTGTTCTAGAAATGCTTCGTGGTATTATTATCCAATCAGGTAATGATGCATCGAAAGCAATGGCTGAACATATTGCTGGAAATGAAGGCACTTTTGCTCACATGATGAATCAGGAAGCAAAACGTATCGGTATGACAAATACCCAGTTTATGAACTCAACTGGTTTACCGGCAGAAGGCCACTATTCAAGTGCTAAAGATATGGCTGTTTTAGCACAACATATTATTAAAGACAGCTCAAGATATTACCCAATTTACTCTGAAAAAGAATTTACTTTTAACGGCATTAAACAAGGCAACCGTAATGCCTTGCTTTACACAGACCCAAGCGTAGATGGTTTAAAAACAGGCCATACTGATGAAGCGGGTTACTGCTTAACAACGTCAAGCAAACGTGGTCCGATGCGTCTCATTTCCGTTATTTTCGGAACTGATAGCGTTAATGAACGTGCCAACCAAACACGTACATTATTGTCTTGGGGCTTTGCAAACTTTGAAACTGCAAATATTCAACCAGCCAATCAAGTTCTTGCAAAAGCAAAAGTGTGGTTTGGTAAAGAAGATGAAGTTCAAATTGGTCTGGCTGAAAACTTTAGTGTGACTATGCCTAAAGGCAAAGCTAACGGCATTAAAACGCAGTTAGTTGTTCAACCAAACTTAAATGCACCACTTCAAAAAGGTCAAGTCGTGGGCAAACTTGTTGCTAGTCTTGACGGCAAAGTAATTGCTGAAAAGCCATTAGTTGCATTAAAGCCAGTTGAAGAAGCAGGCTTCTTTGCACGCTTAATCGACCATGTTAAACAATTCTTCAGCAACTTATTCTAATTTTTGAATAGTTGAATTAAGCACTCACGCTATTTAGCCTGAGTGCTTTTTTATTTTATAATCCTTCTAAATTTTATTTTGATACTACTCATGGCAAAGAACATACGTCCTTATCTTGAACACCGTCCTCAAGTTGATACAACATGTTATGTCGATGACATGGCCGTTGTAGTTGGTGAAGTCAGCTTAGCCGAAAATGTTTCTGTCTGGCCTTTTGCCGTTATTCGCGGTGACGTAAATAGTATTCAAATTGGTAAAAACAGTAATGTACAAGACCATTGTATGTTGCACGTTAGCCATAAAAATGATGCAAAACCTAATGGCTCACCTCTTATTATTGGTGAAGATGTAACAGTTGGACATCATGTGACTTTGCATGGCTGTACCATTGGCAATCGAGTTTTAATCGGAATCAATACTGTTGTTCTAGATGACGTGATTATTGAAGATGATGTGATGATTGGTGCTGGAAGTTTGGTTCCACCGCGTAAAGTCTTAAAAAGTGGTTATTTGTATGTAGGAAGCCCAGTGCAACAAGTGCGACCACTAACCGAAAAAGAATTAGCATTTCTTCCTTATTCAGCAAGACATTATGTAAAAGTACAAAATAATCATAAAGCGGCTCAAGCAGAGCAAGATTAATTAGCTCTATGAAATATCAGCAATAAAATTCTGATTTTTTAAACGATATGGTTTTGTAGTATTACTCATATCGTTTAGCAGATCACCGTAGCCAAAAACCCCTAAATTTCGTATCATACGTCTTTTAAATCATGGTGCTTTTTTATGGCCGCATGGACTCCTCATGTCACTGTTGCTACAGTCGTCGAAAAAGACGGACGCTATCTTTTTGTTGAAGAACATAGCGAAGGTTTTGTACACACAGTATTTAACCAACCTGCTGGTCATGTGGAATGCGGTGAGTCATTAACTCAAGCAGCCATTCGAGAAACACTTGAAGAAACAGGTCATCATGTTGAAATTGATGCCTTGCTTGGTATTTATACGTATACCCCGCCCATGTTTCCGGATCGTACCTATTACCGCTTTTGTTTTCTGGCACATGTAACTCAGGTTGAAAATAACCCTCAACTCGATACAGGTATTGTAGCTGCTGTGTGGATGACACCAGATGAGCTCAAAGAATCTGCTCGTGCCCGTAGTCCACTCGTACTCAAAGCAGTTGAAGATGCCATAAAAGGCCACCATTATCCTCTATCGCTTATTTATGAACACCCTTTCTCTCCCTCATTAACTTCTCATTTGGATGCCTAGTCCTATGCAACAACGTGTCATCGTCGGTATGTCTGGTGGTGTAGACTCTTCTGTTTCTGCAGCACTTTTACTTCAACAGGGATATCAAGTTGAAGGTCTTTTCATGAAGAACTGGGAGGAAGACGACGGCACGGAATACTGTACAGCAATGGAAGATTTAGCCGATGCTCAAGCAGTAGCAGATAAAATCGGTATTAAACTCCATACCGCAAACTTTGCTATGGAATATTGGGACCGCGTATTTGAACTTTTCTTAGCTGAATATGCAGCTGGGCGTACCCCAAACCCAGATATTTTATGTAATAAAGAAATTAAGTTCCGTGCATTTTTAGATCATGCCATAACTTTAGGTGCAGACTTTATCGCGACTGGTCATTATGCACGTCGTGGTGAAACTGCATACAACTCGAAAGGCGAAGCATACGCACCGTTATTACGTGGTGTAGACAATAACAAAGACCAAACTTATTTCTTGCATGCTGTTCATGGTAAAGAAATTAACAAAACCCTATTTCCAGTGGGTGAGATTGAAAAACCAGAAGTCCGCAGAATTGCTGAAGAACTTGATCTTGCTACAGCCAAGAAAAAAGACTCTACAGGAATCTGTTTTATTGGCGAACGTCGATTTAATGACTTCCTTAAACAATATTTGCCCGCTCAACCTGGAAAAATTGTACTTGATACAGGTAAAGAAGTTGGTGAACATCACGGTCTGATGTACTATACGCTCGGTCAACGTGGCGGAATTGGTCTAGGTGGTTTGAAAGGTGCAGCTGAAGGCGCATGGTTCGTACTACATAAAGATATTGCCAATAATCGCCTTGTTATTGGTCAAGGGCATGAACACCCACTCATGCAAAGCACACAGCTTTGGAGTGAGTCAATTGACTGGGTGGCAGGTGAACAGAATATTCCTGTTGAAGGTTTACGCTGTACAGCTAAAACACGCTATCGCCAACCTGATCAGACATGTACAGTTTTTATTGATGAAAATAGTGAACACGGTGTACGAGTTGAGTTTGATGAACCTCAGCGTGCTGTTACACCGGGTCAAAGCGTTGTATTTTATTCAGATGAAGTTTGCTTAGGCGGGGGTGTCATTCACCATACAAATGCCCCTACACCAAATTTTATTTAAGGGAATGAATGACATGGTGGAGTTACCATTTCAACAATCACAAGCCTTGAATGTTCGCCAAAACCGTGCCCTTGCCTTGGCTGGGGTATTTCAGGCCACCCAGCTCACGCACATGACAGCTTTAACAGGTCAGCAGAGTATTGGTGAAAGTGGTAACTTCTATTTTGAACTGTTAATCAAAGCGAGTTTAAATATTCGCCCTACAGTCAACAATGGTGTTCAAACATTAGATTTTTTTAATCAGTTGGCAGATATTTCTTTGGGGCTTAAAACCCTCGAAAATTGTATTACCCAACCTTTTACAAATATGCCCAAATCTCGCCTTCCGAAAATGGGCACTGCCAAGCTTCCAATGTCATATGCGATGTCGCTTTTGCAATTAGAAAAGAAGGTCTATAGCAACCCTGAATACGTCGCAATCATTGAAAAAGCTCAGCAAAAGATTTTAAAACAGCTTTCTTTTTTTGATAATAACTACTTACACCCAAGCATTTTAGCCAATTTGGCTCAAACTTATGTTGATACTGCTGGGCAGATTAACCCTCGCATTCTCGTTCGTGGTAATGCAGAAGCATTTAAAGATACCAACCATACTAACCGCATCCGTGCTTGTCTGTTTACTGGCTTACAAATGGCTCATTTATGGCGACAACTTGGTGGTAGTTCGTGGAACATGATTTTTAGCAAACGTAAATTGCTACAAGATATTCAAGCACTTGCTCGTTTACAGTACCAAGTCATCTAAGGCTGTAAAGAGATTATTTTTTGTTTTATGTTTATTCCAACATTAAGGAATCGTTATGAACGCTTTAACCGCACTGTCACCATTAGATGGACGTTATGCCAGCAAATGTGATGCGCTACGCCCTTTTCTTTCTGAGTTTGGTTTAATTCATGCTCGTGTCACTGTAGAAGTGCGTTGGTTACAAGCGCTTTCTAACCGTCCAGAGATTGTTGAAGTTGCTTCTTTTTCAAATGAAACAAATGCAGCTTTAGATGCAATTGTTAGCAACTTTTCTGAAGAAGATGCAAACCGCATTAAAGAAATTGAACGTACAACTAACCATGATGTAAAAGCTGTTGAGTATTTCTTAAAAGAGAAAATCGCAGGTATTACTGAATTACAAAATGCGGGTGAGTTCATTCACTTTGCATGTACTTCAGAAGACATCAACAACTTGTCTCATGCACTCATGCTTAAAAACGGTCGCGAAGTTTTAGTATCAAGCATGAAGCAAATTTTAAATGCGATTTCTGCTTTGGCAACGACTCACGCTGAACAACCAATGTTGTCACGTACACACGGCCAAACTGCGAGCCCGACAACTTTGGGTAAAGAAATGGCGAACGTTGCATACCGTTTAGCTCGCCAAATCAAACAATTTGAAAATGTTGAGCTACTAGGCAAAATCAATGGTGCTGTAGGTAACTACAATGCTCACCTTTCTGCTTACCCAGATGTTGATTGGGCTGCGCATGCTCAAGCTTTTGTTGAATCTTTAGGTTTAGCATTCAACCCGTACACTACACAAATCGAACCACATGACTACATGGCAGAGTTGTTTGATGCGTTACGTCGCTTCAACACGATTTTAATCGACTTTAACCGTGACGTATGGGGCTACATTTCTTTAGGTTATTTCAAACAAAGATTGAAAGATGGTGAAGTTGGTTCTTCAACTATGCCACACAAAGTTAACCCAATTGACTTTGAAAACTCTGAAGGTAATTTAGGTATTGCAAATGCTGTATTGGCACACTTAGGCGAAAAATTACCAATTTCTCGCTGGCAGCGTGACTTAACTGACTCGACTGTACTTCGTAATATGGGTGTTGGTTTTGCACAAAGTTTAATTGCTTTTGATGCTTGTTTAAAAGGTGTTGGTAAACTCGAACTCAATGCAAACCGCTTACTTGAAGATCTTGATCAAGCTCAAGAAGTGTTAGCAGAGCCAATTCAAACTGTTATGCGTCGTTATAACGTTGAAAAGCCATATGAAAAGTTAAAAGCATTAACTCGTGGTCAAGCAATGACTCGCGACATGATGGTTAACTTCGTAAATGGTGATGAACTTTCTCAAGTACCAAGCGAAGAGCGTGCGCGTTTAGCTGAACTTACTCCTGCAACTTACACAGGTAATGCAGCAGAACAAGCCAAACAAATTAACGATTTAATTAGCAAAATCTAATTAAAAAGTTCATAAAAAGCGAAGCTTCAGCTTCGCTTTTTTATTACACTCATAAAAGCACAATAAAGTTATATTTCTAAAATGATCGAAAAACAATTCAAACTTAAACACTATATTGCTCTTATTCTACTTTTTATTGCCATCATCATTACAGGTATTCAGCCTCTTGAGTTTGAAGCTTATTTGCTTCATCAGGTGGGTACTATTTTCATGTTGGTTCTACTTTTTATTATTTTTAAAAAAATTGGACTTAACTTTTTAAGTTTTTGCTTTTATTTAGGATTTCTGTTGATTCACATTATCGGTGCACACTACCTATACTCATATGTGCCTTATAATGATTGGATTCAACACGTGTTCCATTTTAATCTAGATCAGTACATGGGATGGTCTCGTAATATGTATGATCGACTTGTCCACTTTTCATACGGTGCGTTGCTCTACCCTCTTATTTATCGCGTTTTTCAAGTTTGGCTACCGACTGCAAAACCCTTTAGCCTATTTTTACTTGTACTCCAGTTCGTGATGGCATCTAGTGTTTTTTATGAACTGATTGAATGGGCTATTGCTATTGGCTTATCACCTGAACAAGCCGAGAATTATAATGGACAACAAGGCGATATGTGGGATGCTCATAAAGATATGTTATTAGCAACGATTGGTGCAATTGTCTATGGACTTGCGGCTCTGATAAAAACGCCGAAAATAAATAATCAGAGATAAATAAAAAGCGCTCATAGAGCGCTTTTTATGTTTTATATAGAGTATTTTAAACAACTGGATAACTTTGCTCTAAAATATTTTGCAAAGGTGAAGAAGCCGTATTTGGTAAAAGATGATCAAGATTTGTCGTTGTCTGGTCAATGGAAGCATTCACATCGCTTTGCTCAGACGCCTGTGTAGGTTTCGCTATCGATGATAGAAGTTTTATCACTGGATCTGCGTCACTCGCAGAACTTTTTAATAAATCTGCTAAGGGAACAGTTTTCTGCTGGATATTCGTCTCAGGTGTTGTATTTTGCGCTACTTTTAAAGTACTTAATCCAACACTATCTACCAAAGATGGCTCATGTGCACCCAAAGTATCTACTGAAGCATCAGCCAGACTTACAGTTTTCGGTGCGACTACATAAAAGGTAAATGGAGAACTTGCTTCACTGGTCAGCCCTGCTGCATCCGTTTGAGTTAAAGTAATTGTATGCTGACCAATAGTGAGATCTTTATCAACTGTAAATGTCCAAGATCTGCCACTTGTGACAGTTACCACCCCAATTGCAATACCATTATCATAAATAGTGAGGGTCGCATTTGCTTCACCTGAGCCTGTGAGTTTTGGCCTAGCATCATCCATTTCTGAACCTGCTGTAATAGCGCCTTTTATGTCACCTACGTTATCTTCCACAGTCGTTAATATAGGTTTTAATGGAGGTATAGTATCTTTTGTACCAATAATATCCAGACTTTCAGATCTGTTTCCTGCACTGTCGATAGCAGAAACAGCACCGTGGTTGTTATCAGTTAGTGCTGGCGAAATAGTAATCGTAAACTTTCCATTCGCATCTGCCGTTCCGGTACCAATAACCTTACCAGTTACATCTTTAATTTCAATTTTAGCGTTGGCTTCAGCCGTACCTGTTACAGACGTGCCATCTGTATTAATTTGAGCAGTTGGCTTATCTGGTGCAATCGAATCAAAACCTGGCTTAATTTCGACAGGTTTTGATGTATTACCAGCGGCATCTTCAGCAATTACTGTAGCTTTTTGAGCCTCTTTTAAAGCAGGTGAAAGTGTAATTTGAAAATCACCTTGAGCATCAGCTGTACCAGTTCCAATTACTTTGCCATCTGCATCTTTGATTTGAACTTTTGCATTTGCTTCGGTTTTGCCATGTATCGCGGACCCATCTTTGTTGACTTCAACAAAAGGAGAAGCTGGCGGTACCGTATCTTTACCTGCAATAATTTTAACTTCCTCAGATTTATTACCGGCAGCATCTTCGGCAATCACCTTACCACCTGCTTCACTAGTTAACGGCGGAGTAAGTTTTAAAGAATAAATACCATCTTTATTGGCAAAAACAGTTCCTAATACTTTGCCAGTGGCATCATAAACTGTAATTTTTGCATTCGCTTCTGCTTTACCAGTCACCAATGAACCGTCATCGCTCAATTGAGCTTGAGGAATATCTGGAGCGATCGTATCTTTTGTCCCAGTTACAACAGTAGCTTTAGAATTATTACCAGCAGCATCTTGAGCAATAACAGCCACTCTATCGCCGTTTACCAATGGCTTATCAAGTTTAATAGTAAAATTACCATTACTATCGACAGTGCCCGAAGCAAGAATTTGTCCCTTTGCATCCTGAATATAAATCTTTGCATTCGCCTCTGCTTTACCAGTGATCGTAACAGTATCATCAGCAAGAGTCGCGGTCGGTGCAGCAGGTGCAATTAAATCGGGAACAGTTGAATCGTTTTTATCATCTTTATTAAAGGCCCATAGGTATAAACCTTCCGCAGCTAAAACTGCTAAGCCTGCTTTTAGCGCATTGCCCATCGAAAAAGTTGGAGAATCATCAACTGCCATCGTTGAAGCTGGCTGGCTAGTACTTGTATAGGCTAAATCTGTGACATGATTTAAACCTCTATAATCTATAAGCTTACCTTGTGCATCAAACTGGGCTTCAACAAATTTTCCATGTTCAGTCGGAAAAACAAGTGAATGCTCTGTTGTACTATTTGCTTCATTAAAGAAATTTTCTAAGACAATGGTCTCGCCATTTTTTAAATGGATGACTAGACTTCCACCCTGCTTTTCCATGGATGCGACATCTTTTTGACTTACACCAATTTGAATAATAGTAGGCTTATTTAAAACTACTTTATTAATTTGACCATCTTGCAGAACGTCCAAACCCTCTTTGGATGCCACAATTATTCTTGTCATTATTTCCTATCCTGAATTTCAGTTATATTTTTAAATGTCTAACTTTTTAAATGATTCATCTAAAAGCTATTTTATTGGTGTTTAAAATATCAAAATCATGTGTTTATCACAATTCAAAAAGTATATTTATCAATAATTATTTTTGACCGTTTATTAAATATATAAAGTTTCTATAAAGTTCATCTAGAGCATTTCTAACTTTAATATCTATAAAAACTTCTATTTTGAGTTCTATAATAATTTTATATTTTCAAGTAAAGAAAACTAAAAGCGCCTACGAGAATCAAAAGAAATAAAGTAGCAAATTTAGTTATTTTCGAATCTGATAGAGTCATTTTTAACATACTCCAACCCTGAAAACGTTTTGCAAAAATGCTATTTAGAATCAGAGTTGAAACATGCAACAAGACCAAAGCTAAAAATAAATTTGCAAAAAATGCGTGTAAGCCTCTTAGAGAATAATAAAAATGCTCAGTCGCATACCCGAGCCCTACCACAATTGGAATTACGAGAAAAATAAGTACAATTGAAACTTGAAAAAGTGCAATGCTGATTGAATGAATTGAATTTTTAGAAAAAATACGCTTTAGATTTGCATGACTCAAAGATTTTTTAATTGCATTCATTGCCACATTACTCCGCTTTTTAATACCAAACGGTGCTGTACTTGAAATACGTGGACTTAAAAAATGCCAGATCACTCGCACAATAATACTAATGAAGAGTATGTAACCAAACATCATATGGACTTGGTGTAGATCTTCATTATCTCCGGTAAAATAAGCACCAATAAAGCCAAGCATAATAATTATATGTAAAATGCGTATGAGAATATCAATGTGTGACCATGTTTTTGACATCACAAAAAATCAGAAGTGAAAAGTTAACTATAACTTTGACAATTGAAACTTAAATAAATATTAATCAAATTCCTTTCATCACCCACATAAAAAAAGAGTACCTATATAGGTACTCTTTAATTCAAAAATTTAGCTTAATTAAAATCTAGTATCGCGCATTTGAACTAAAGTTGAATTAGCTTTTGCCAAGCTATCTACAACTTTATTCATTACAGCTGGAATCAAGCTATCTGCCATCTGTGCCGCTTGCAAACCCAATTTTTCACCTAAGGTCGCTTTCCTACGAGTGTTAATCACATAGACATCATGCTGTGCTAATAAAGCCAATAGATACTCATCAGATGTTTGTAATTTATCAACAAGGTTGAGATTAAGCGCATCTTCACCATACCAATGTTCACCTGTAGCAACTTTATCAACATTAAGTTTTGGTCGATACTTTTCAACAAAGTGTTTAAATAACACATGTGTTTGTTGAAGCTCCTCTTCGAACTTCGCTTTACCTTCAGGTGTATTTTCACCAAACATAGTCACAGTACGCTTATACTGCCCTGCCGTGTAAAGCTCAAAATCCACATTGTGTTGTTTTAAAAGACGGTTAAAGTTTGGAACTTGAGCAACCACACCAATTGAACCAACAATAGCAAATGGCGCTGCAATAATTTCATTTGCGATACAGGCCATCATATAGCCACCACTTGCTGCCACTTTGTCCACACAAATCGTCAGATGGAAACCTGCATCGCGTAAGCGTACCAATTGAGCTGCTGCTAGACCATAACCATGTACCATGCCTCCTGGGCTTTCAAGGCGAACGACAACACGATCACGCCCTGCCTTAGCAGTTGCTAAAATGAGGGTAATTTCTTCTCGTATGTTTTCAACTGCTGAAGCTTGAATATCACCCTTAAAATCCAACACAAAGATTTTCTGGTTATTTTTACGGCGAATTTTAGCTTCTTTAGCAAGTTGTTGAGCCAATTGTAAAAGTTCTAAACGGCTTGCAGTGGTTTGTGCAATTTTTTTTCTCTGTTCATTTACACGTGCATTTAAATGACTAACACGTATTTCTGCAGGGAGTTTAGGCAAATGGAATAACATAAAATTCTAAGCTCATAAGTTATCTTTTATAGCCTTAAGATGTGGTCCTTTTGACTAAAATTCAATAGCGATTTTGCAAAATAGAGTCATTTTCATTTATAAAATAAAAAAAAGAGCACATGGCTCTTTTTTTGTATGGATGACTAGTTAACCGAATCGTCCAGTAATATAGGCTTCCGTCAACTGATGGTCTGGTTGAGTAAAGACTTTTTCAGTTGAGTTGACTTCAATCAAATCACCTAAATGGAAATAAGCAGTCCGATCAGACACACGTGCCGCCTGTTGCATTGAGTGAGTCACAATGACAATTGTATATTGATTCGACAATTCAGAAATCAATTCTTCGATTTTTGCTGTTGCGATTGGGTCAAGCGCAGAACATGGCTCATCCATTAAAATCACTTCAGGACTTACTGCAATGGTACGTGCAATACATAAACGTTGTTGCTGACCACCCGACAAACCCGTCCCCGGTTGATTCAAACGATCTTTCACTTCGTCCCATAGACCCGCTTTACGCAAGCTATTTTCAACAATTTCTTCAAGATCATATTTATTACGTGCTAGACCATGAAGTTTAGGACCATACGCCACGTTATCAAAAATAGTTTTAGGGAATGGATTTGGCTTTTGGAATACCATACCAACCTGAGCACGTAATAATACGACATCAAGATTTGGGTCATAAATATTGTGGTTATCGAGTGTAATCTTACCTGTTACACGACAACCATCAATGGTGTCATTCATGCGGTTTATCGTACGAAGAAAGGTCGATTTACCACAACCAGACGGTCCAATAAAGGCAATAACTTCATTTTGGTAAATATCGAGGTCAATACCCTTAATCGCTTCAAAATCACCATAATAAACATGGGCATCTTGTGCACTAATTTTGATTTCGGTTGAGTTCTGCTTTTTTGAAGTGTGTGGTTCAAAATGCGAAACATACGAAGTGCCATGATTCTGCGATTTATCTGTAAATTGAGATTGTTCAGTGTTCACTAACTTATCCTTTTCTAAGGAATTCGTAATATCAATAGTATTCATAATTTATCCTCTATTACCAACGCACTTCGAACTTTTTACGTAACCAAATTGCAAGACTGTTTAAACCAATCAATAGTGCAAGTAGTACGATAATCGCAGCGGCAGTACGGCCTTCGAAGAAGTTACGCAACTCATTACCTTGCCATAAGTAAACTTGGACAGGTAAAGCGGTTGATTGATCAAATGGAGTTGTTGGAATACTTGCAACGAATGCACTCATTCCAATTAAAAGTAAAGGTGCAGTTTCACCAAGCGCATGGGCAACACCAATAATCGAGCCGGTCATAATGCCTGGTAAAGCTAATGGTAAAACGTGGTGGAAAATGGTTTGAAACTTAGAAGCTCCCAAACCAAGTGCAGCTTGTCGAATAGAAGGTGGCACTGCTTTTAATGAAGCACGTGTCGTAATAATGACGGTTGGTAGTGTCATTAAACTTAAAACTAAGCCACCAACAAACGGAGCAGATAGAGGTAAATGCATCCAGCCAATAAAAATTGCTGCACCGAGTAAACCAAACACAATTGAAGGAACGGCAGCAAGGTTATTGATGTTAACTTCAATAATGTCTGTAAGAATATTTTTTGGAGCAAATTCTTCAAGATAGATTGCGCTGGCAACACCAATTGGAATTGCAATAATGATCACAATCAGCATCATAAATAATGAACCCATGAATGCTCCCGCAAGACCACTAATTGCTGGTGAACTACGAGAGTCCGGATTCTTAAATAAGTTCAAATTGAACGTATTTTCAAGAACACCTTTTGCTTTTAGCTCATCTGCAAGTTTACGAACTTCTGGATCAAGTTGCTGCTGATCATCTGGCAATGAACGGTCAATATTACCTTTTAACCAGACATCCACATTGGCATCACCCAAGAAATTAAGATTTTCTTTTTTACCAATGAGTGATGGGTCAGCAAAAACCATGTCACGTAAACGATAAGCTTCTGAACTTGCATAAAGACTACTTAAATGATCACGTTCATTAGCAAGTGCAGGGTCTTTGGCAATCATTCCATTTACAATAATGCCATCCCAATCCACCATACCCATTTTGGTTTGCCAATCGATATAACGCTCTTGATAATGTGCAGGTGCTTCCCCCTGCCCACGAACAGGCACAGGACCTGCATCAATCACTTTCGGATCAAAGTAAATTGGAACATTCATACTCGTTTGCCAAAAAGCAGGTAAACCTTTTGCCAAAATACTGCTAAACAATAGCGCAACAAATGCAAGTCCAATTACGACTGCTGAGAAACCAGCATAACGAAAAGCTTTTTCTTTGCGATGACGTTTAGCCAAAGATTTTTCAATGACCTGTTTACGTCGTTCACGTGATTCAGCAGCAGCTTTTGGATCAAATACGTTCTGATCCAAAGGAGACGATGTATTTGATGTACTCATTCGTATTGCTCACGGTATTTACGCACAATGTACAGTGCAACAATGTTTAAACATAAGGTAATCACAAAGAGTGTTAGGCCTAACGCGAATGCAACCAAAGCTTGTGGGCTGGCAAAGTCAGTATCACCAGTTAACTGTTTTACGATCGTAACGGTCACTGTCGAAACGGCTTGAAATGGATTTGCATGTAAAAGTGGACTGTTCCCTGCTGCCAAAACCACAATCATGGTTTCCCCTACGGCACGAGAAACAGCTAATAAAAAGGCACCTGTAATACCAGGTAACGCAGCGGGTAAAACAACTTGACGAATTGTCTCTGACTTAGTTGCACCAAGCCCTAAAGAACCATCACGTAAAGCACGAGGTACTTGAGTAATAATGTCATCTGATAAAGACGAAACAAAAGGAATAATCATAATCCCCATTACGAAACCAGCAGTTAAAGCACTGGTCGCATTAATTTCAAGACCCACATAGGCACCAGCTGCCTTGAAAAATGGTCCAATAATCATCATGGCAAAAACACCATAAACAATTGTTGGAATACCCGCTAAAACTTCAATTGTTGGTTTTGCCCATGAGCGTAAAGACGAAGATGCATATTCAGCTAAATAAATGGCAATCATTAATCCAATTGGCACGGCAACTAATAAAGCAATACCGCTGACCATGAGTGTGCCCCAGAGCAATGGCAATAAACCATAACTACCTTCAGCATTACCCGAAGTACTAAAGCCTGGGTTCCACTCAGTTCCAAAAAAGAAATCAAGCGGGCTTACAAAACGGAAGAAGTGCATTGCTTCGCCAAACATCGACATCACAATACCGATGGTTGTTAAAATCGCAACACCTGAACACAAAATCAAAGCAACATTAATGGCACGTTCAACTTGGTTACGCGCACGATATTGTTGATTAATTTTTTTCTTTGCCCACACTAAACCCAATAAAGCTGCGCAAACTACAACAGCAAATTTGGCAAAAGAGCCAATAGTTTGAAATTTTGCGAACTGTTGAGCAGCAGCTAATTCATAGGCTGCCGGTTTATCACTTACCCCAAAACCTGAAGCAATCGCTTGAACACGATCAACCAATACACTTCTACCAGCTTCATCAAGTGAAGCACTTATGGATGCTGGAATATTATTAAAAATAATATGGTTTAAAATACTTGGTTCAACCAAGCTCCAAATGATCAAAATTAAAAAAGCAGGGATACCGCACCACAGTCCAACCAGTGCTCCATAATAACCAGGACGAGAATGTAACGTCGCCGAGTTGCTTCCCTTACCTGCTAGGCTACGGCTCTTTCTTAGCCCAAGTTGATATGCGATGGCCACAAGGGCTAACAACACACCGATAAGTAGCAGATTCATGTACTCTCCACTGTTTTCTCAATTGTCATAATTTGGAAAAAACAAGTTAGACAAAAAGGCTGATGAACTCTCAAGATCACCAGCCCCTATTTAAACTAGCTTATTTAACAGTTTTACCTGCTTTAAAGTCAGCCAAAACTTTTGCACGTTCAGCATCAGACATTGCGATTAAGCCATCACGCTCAGCTTTAGAACCTTTACCTGTTGCTTTTTTGCTTACGAAATATTCTACATATTGCGGTAAGCCTTTAACTGATTTTAAATGTTCGCCTTTCACATAGAAGAACAATGGACGAGATACAGGATATGTACCGTTCAATACTGTTTTCTCAGATGGAAGAACATTATTTACTGATGCTACACGTAACTTGTCACGGTTCATGTCATAGAAACTTAAACCAAATACGCCTACTGCACTTGGAGAAGTCTTTAAGCGAGCCAATGTTTCTGTGTAGTCACCAGCAATTTCAATTACACGACCGTCTTTACGGAAAGTCGAACATGCTTTCTTCTGAGCATCTTTATCTAGGTTTTTGAAGTAGTCATATGTTTCACAACCAGCATCAACCATTTTCTCTTGGAAAACTTCACGCGTACCGTGGTTAGATGCAGGAATTACAAGAGTAATTGGTTCGTTTGGAAGTGATTTATCAATCTGGTTCCAGTTTGTATATGGGTTTGGAACCAACTTACCTTTTGAAGGTAACTGTGCAGCTAACGCAGCAAACACATGGTAAGGTTTTAATTTATAAGCTGCTTTATGTGAGTTAGACGCAAATACGATACCGTCGTAACCAATTTTGATTTCTTGAATTTGTTTTACACCAGCTTTGTTACAAGCTTCAATTTCAGTGCTTTTAATTTTACGAGAAGCGTTAGCAACGTCGATTGTGTTATCGCCAACGCCTTGACAGAATTGTTTCAAACCAGCAGAAGAACCGCCAGAACCAACTACAGGAGTTTTAAATTGAGGGAATGTATTACCAAACTCTTCAGCTACAACGCTGGCAAATGGTAGTACAGTTGAAGAACCAGCAATTTGAATCGTATCACGAGCTGCATTTGCAGTCGTTGCTACAGCTGCCCCAGTTACTGCTAACGCAATTGCGATTTGACGTGGATTTAAGCGCATTCTGTTCTCTCTCATTAATGCAATAGGTTGTACGTCACTTTTTGTTGAGTGCTTGTACGCTCTTCGATAGCTGCATTGTGAATAGAAAATATGACAATTAAGTTACAGTATGATGACGCTTTAATGATTTCGATATTGTTAATTGTCATATTATTATTTTTTATCTATTATCAAATATTTAATTCAAACCGAGTAGGTATTCTACTTTATATATTAGTCTATATTATGACACTGATTAAATAAACAGAATTTAAATATTAATAAAATATAAAATTAGAATGTATTATAAATATTTTAAAAATCGATAATTTAACTCTATTTTCACTTGTACGATTAAAAATAATTTTATAACTAAAATTTTTATTAAATTTTACGATAAATAATAATTTCTTTGTAACATGAAAATAATTTGACAAAAGATAAACGGCTACCTACCTTAAGTCAGGTAACCGAAATATCATTGTCAATTTAAACCATCAACTCGATTGTACTTCTGGAAGCACAACCATTTTTTTACGATATTTTAAGAAATACATCAGTGCTAAAACAGCAAGCCAGATTGGGCCTAAAATAACAGCCAATCTCATATCTGGCGTCATTGCCATGATAATAAGAATAAAGCATACAAAGCTAATGGTTAAATAATTACTCCATGGACTCATAATGCTTTGAAATTTGGTTTGACGTTTTTGTAATCTCATTGCTTTCGTAAATTTCAAATGAGTTACTGAAATCATGAGCCAGTTAATGACAAGTGCAGCCACAACGAGCATCATAAAGAGCTGAAAAGCTTGGCCAGGAATCAGATAATTTACGACCACACAAATTGCTGTGATTGATGCAGAAAGAACTGCGGCTAGAACTGGAATACCACGACTGTTTACTTTTTTCAAAAATGCCGGAGCATTACCCTGCTCTGCTAAACCATGCAACATACGGCTATTACAATAGATACAGCTGTTATAAACCGAAATGGCAGCAATTAAGACAACAAAGTTTAAAACGTTCGCAACGCCATTACTATTGAGTGACTGGAAAATCATTACAAATGGGCTACCACCTTCTGCAACCAAATTCCATGGGTAAAGGCACAGTAAGATCCCAATTGCACCGATATAAAAAATTAAAATACGATAAACAATCTGGTTCACTGCTTTTGGAATAGTCGTTTCAGGTTTTTTAGTTTCAGCCGCAGCAATACCAATTAACTCTAAGCCACCAAATGCAAACATAATGACAGCTAACGCCATGACAAAACCGTGAATCCCGTGCGGGAAGAAACCACCGTGTTGCCATAAATTTGCAATGCCTGCTTGCGGACCAGCAGACCCTGTAAATAAGAGATAAGTACCGAAACCAATCATGCTTAAAATCGCAATAATCTTAATGCAGGAAAATAAGAATTCAGACTCCCCAAAAAAGCGGACATTCACTAAGTTAATGCCGTTAATTAAAATAAAGAAAAATAAAGCAGTCATCCAAGTGGGAATTTCAGGCCACCAGAACTGAATGAAGGTACCAATTGCACTGAGTTCAGCCATGCTCACCAGTACATACAACACCCAATAGTTACAGCCAGACATAAAACCAGCCATTTTTCCCCAATACTTATTAGCAAAATAACTAAATGAACCACTTACGGGTTCTTCAACAACCATTTCACCTAAATGACGCATAATTAAGAAAGCAATAATTCCGGCAATTGCATATCCTAATAAAATTGAAGGACCTGCCAGTTTAATCGTTTGAGAAAGACCTAAGAATAACCCTGTTCCGATCGCACCTCCGAGCGCGATGAGTTGAATATGCCGATTGGATAAGCCTTGTTTTAACTCGTGCTTATTGTTTGCATCCATAACGTTATCTCCAATGTTGGTGTCACTTCCTGTACACCTTTATTCAGCACCATATCCGAAGATCAGAAACCGACCTTCGGACATAAGTTTGCTTTAATATGAGTCCATTTAATTTTTAAGAAGACTTGTCCTATCTTCTATTTAAAACGAGCTTGCATCCTTACATTTAATCGGCTGGGAACGCTCCTTTAAAATTTCATAGCCACGATCACCATAATCAAAACGCGCGATGACTGAAGCAAATTTTTTCAAACTCACTGGCGCATCCATTGCTGGTAGTTTTAATTCAATAAAAGTTAGCTGATCATTTAGATGGACATTATCTAAAACACTTCTAAGCTGTCCGGCAGTTTCTACCACATAGGTGGTATGGCCTTTTTTACCGTTAAATACCGCAGGAATTTCAGTATATTTCCAGTTTTGCACGTCGTTATAGGCTGCGTTTTCACCCATAATTAAGCGCTCAATGGTATAGCCACCATTGTTAAGCAAGAAAATGATTGGTTTTAAACCATGACGGATAATCGTAGAAAGCTCTTGTACCGTAAGCTGGAAAGAGCCATCACCAATAAAGAGTATTTGACGGCGTTCAGGAGCTGCCAGCAAGCTACCAAGTAGAGCCGGTAAGGTATAACCAATTGAACCCCAAAGTGGCTGAGCAATATATTTAGCTGTAGCAGGAAGTTTTAAACCAGACAAAGCGGAGTTTGAAGTTCCTACTTCACCAATAATCACATCGTCTTCTTTTAAGAAACCTGCAATGTAGTTCCAAAGTACATCTTGGCTTAGCTTTTGTTGGGCTGGAGCTTCAAGTACTTTCTGTGGTTGTTTTTCAAGAAAAGGCATTGACGATTTACGTGGCGCAACTTTTTTATTTAGCTCAACAAGTAACTGTCCAATTTCAATGCCTGGAAAATCCTGACCAAAAATATTTAAGCCATAAGATTTAATTTCAATATAGTTCTTAGTCGCAATTTGATGAGTAAATACAGCCGAACCGACATCTGTAAAACGTGCACCAATACCAATTAGGCAATCAGACTGCTCAATGATATTTTTCACATGCGGTTGGCTTGCCCCACCCACATAAGTCCCGATATAACGAGGTGAGCCTTCATCCATAATATTTTTTGCAGTATTCATACCCGCAAATGGAATTGAGCATTTTTGAGATAAATCATTTAGAAGTGAAGTTACACCAAAAACTGAAGCTTCATTATCAATAAGAAGTGCTGGGCTCTTTGCATTGTTCAAAATATCGCAAAGTTTATTAACTACGCTGTTTAATAAATCTGGCTCAACCGCTGGATAACTTAAATCAAGTGGTCGCTCAGTAACTTCAATTTTAACGTGAGTAATATCCCCTGCTAACTGGATGTGTACAGGGCGGCGATCAAGGAAACACTGACGTAATACACGGTCAATCTCAAAGGCTGCATTTGCAGGTGTTAGACGAGTTTGGGCAACCGTGAACTCTTTCATACAGTTCATAATGTTGTCGTAGTTACCATCAACAAGCGTATGGTGAATTAAAGTGCCCTTTTGAACTGCATGTAAAGGTGGAATACCAGAGATATGAACAAGAGGTACATTTTCTGCATATGCACCTGCAATGCCATTAATCGCGCTTAAATCGCCTACACCATAAGTAGTTGCCAAGGCAGAAAAACCGTTAATTCGTGCATAACCATCGGCTGCATAGGCAGCATTTAACTCATTACAATTTCCAATAAATTCGAGTTCTGGATCTGCTTCAACTTGTTCGAGATATGAGAGGTTAAAATCACCAGGTACACCAAACAGATGTTGGATACCCATTTGTTTTAAACGAAGATTTAAAAAGTCACCGATTTCTATGAACATTGCTCTATATCCTTTGAGACAAATTTTTATTCCATAGAAAAATAATATTTCATCTACCTTTTAGATTTCGTGCATAATGAAAACGCATTTTAATAAAAATACATGATTTGTGTATCATAAAAGGATTTTATGCAATGGATAAGTTCGACTGGCAAATCATTCAGGCACTACAAAAGAATGGACGGCTCACCAATCAGGAAGTTGGAGATTTAATCGGTTTATCTGCTTCCCAATGTTCTAGAAGAAGACAGCTCCTTGAGCAAAAAGGCATAATTTTAGGTTACACCGCCCGCATCCAACAACAAGCGCTAGGACTAGAAGTCACGGCAATGATTCACATTAATTTAAGAACACACGAAGCAAAATCGCAGCAGGCTTTTCAAGAGCTCATTGAAGCGGAAGATAACATTCAAGATGCATTTTCGATCAGTGGCGATGCGGATTTTATTTTAAAAGTCGTTGCTGAAAACTTAGAACAGCTTTCTCAATTTGTAACCGAAAGATTGCTTTCTTATAATTTTATTGGTCACATAAAGTCTTACATTGTTCTAAAAAAAATTAAAGAACAGAATCATTTTTTGATCAAACCTAAAGGTCACGGTTACCATCACACGACTTAAGCAAATTAGTTTTTTAATAAAATAATTTAAAATAAAAAGGCGGATACTAGATCCGCCTTAAAATTAATATTTAGACTTTACTTATATGGACTGTTTGCCCAATCGTATTTTCAAGTAAACCTTCTAAACCGAACTCAGCACCTAAGCCTGACATTTTCCAGCCACCAAAAGGTGCATGAGGCAGAACTTCTGCATGTGTATTGATCCAAACAGTACCGCATTGAAGCTGAGTCGCGTAAGTTTGAGCAGCTTTAATATCAGAAGACCAGATTGAACCACCTAAACCAAATTCACTGTCATTGGCACGAGCAATTGCATCATTGATATCGGTATATTTTAAGACAGGTAACACTGGACCAAATTGTTCTTCTTGTACCACACGGCAAGAGTCAGACACTTCAGTCAAAATGGTAGGCGCAATAAAATAACCCTGCTCTGGTAATTGCTGCTGACCAGAAAGCGCTTTTGCACCTTGCTCTATGGCTTCAGTAATAAGAATTTTCACTTTGTTATATTGCATTTGGTTTTGTACTGGACCAAATGTTGTAGAAGACTCCATTCCATCGCCCACAATTTGAGCATTGGCAATGTCAGCTAACTTTTGGGATAAAGCATCGTATTGGCTTTCATGTACATATAAACGTTTTAACGCCGCGCACGTTTGCCCAGCGTTCAAGAATGCCATGTTAAAAATCTTAGTTGCAATTTCATCGATATTTGCATCTGGCAATACAATACCCGCGTCATTACCGCCAAGCTCTAAAGTTAAATGTTTTAACTGTTGAGCTGCACCCTTCATAATGTGCTGACCAGTTCGAGTTGAACCCGTAAATACCACTTTTTGTACATCTGGATGAGAAGATAATACTTCGCCAATGTCACCAGCACCCACCACAATTGAAATAACACCGGCTGGAACTTCTTGCTGAATGATTTCACATAAACGCAAAGTCGATAGTGGCGTGTATTCAGAAGGTTTACTAATGACAACGTTACCAGCACGCAATGCAGGCATGATATGCCAAACCGCAATCATGAGCGGCCAGTTCCAAGGGGTAATTGAAGCCACCACACCTAATGGCTGGCGATGGCGCTCAATACGCTTGGTTTCGCTGTCTTCAATCACTTCAACAGGTAAATCCATAGCAGCGGCATAGCGAGTCCAACCAATTGCACCCTGCACTTCCATTTGCGCAAGCGCCAGTGGCTTACCTTGCTCAAGCACAACAAGTTCTGCAAGCATCTCAGCATGCTTTTCAATGCCATCTGCAATTTTGTTTAAAATCGATTTACGTTCATCGTGTGAAACTTGCTGCCAAGCTTTAAAAGCCTGCTTAGCTGCACTCACTGCTTGATTTACCTGCTCAACTGATGCTTTTGCACAACGTGCAGCAGTTAAACCTGTAGCAGGATTAATAATTTCTAATTCACCTTGTTCACCTGAACAAAGTTGACCGTTAATAATCAGTTTAAATTCATTGAGCATATTCGCTTGTTGCATTTCTTCTTCCTTGTCTTAATTGTAATTACAGCCACTTACTTTTTTCAGTTAAAACGGGATTATTTAAAGTAAGTACGATCTTGATATATCAATGTGACCAAAAATATTGGGGACATACCAATACAATAAGAAATTTGTTCCCCATAAATCATGCATAATTATTTATGTTTTTTGAAAATATGCATCTTTTGTGTATATATAGCTACTCTCATGCACACTTTAAATAAAATTAATATGGAATAAAAAAAGCCCGGTAATAAACCGGGCTTTTTTGTTATCAACTCAATTAGACAATTGGTGGTACATAGTTACCAGAAGCAATCGCATCTTTAATGCGGTCAGCTTCAACCAATACTTGACCTAAAAGGTTTTTAACATTTTCGAATGTCACAACAGGGCTTAATGTTGTCATCTTCAATGACTGTACATTACCCACTTTTGTTACACCGATATTTGCTTCACCACGTGCAAACAATTCGTCTGCTACGTTTTGGTTCAAGCTATCGATAAACTCAACTGGGTAGCCCTGTGGAACAACGCGGAACAATACCGAAGCAAATTGTGGTTCAACTAAAAGCTCTAAACCGTCAGTTGCCTTGATGTAATCTGCAACTTCACGAGTCAGTTTTACACCATGGTCAATCATTGAACCGTAAAGGTCTTCACCCAATGATTCAATTGTCATCCACAATTTCAATGCATCAAAACGACGAGTCGTTTGTAATGACTTAGAAACAAGGTTTGGTACCCCATGTTCTTCGTCATAAGCAGAGTTCAAGTATTCAGCTTCGTAGTGCATAAAGCGATAGTTCGCTTCGTCTTTCAACAAGAACGCGCCACAGCTAATGCTTTGGAAGTAATGCTTATGGAAATCCAGTGTAATTGAGTCTGACAATTCAATACCATCAAGCATTGCACGATAGTCGTTTGACAGAATTAATGCACCGCCCCATGCTGCATCGATATGCATCCATGAACCATATTTATTGGTAATTTCACGGATTTTCTTCAATGGATCAATTGCACCAGCATCGGTAGTACCAGCTGTCGCAACGACACAAGCAACTACTTTGCCTTCTGATTGCAAATGCGCCATCGTTTTTTCGAGAGCATCTACATCCATCTGTGCATTTTCATTCACAGGAACAGTCACAACTGACTGGAAGCCCATGCCCATCATTGCCATGTTCTTTTGCACAGAGAAATGTGCATTTTCAGAACAAATGACTTTGACGTTTTTCATTGCTTCAGCTGGAATACCATCGCGCTGTACAGACCACGGATTACCGTTTTCGTCTTTCCAGTTTTTCGAAATGCACCAGTCACGCGCAAGCAATACACCCATTAAGTTAGATTGAGTACCGCCAGAAGTGAAAACACCCGCCTGACCAGAACCATAACCAACTTTTTGGCGTAACCAATCAATGAGCTGAACTTCCATTAATGAACCGGCTGGGCTTTGATCCCATGAGTCCATAGACTGGTTAGTTGCATTGATTAACACTTCCGCAATCTGGCTCATTACCATCGTTGGACAATGTAAATGTGCTAATGAGTGCGGATGATGTACTTTTAAGCTTTTATTTAAGAAAAGCTCAATCATACGTTGAAGTGATTCTTGTACACCCATACCTTCTTTTGAAGGTTGGAAAGAAATTGCTGAACGCAATTCTTTAATGCTACCGCCTGTGTACATCTTTTCATTTTGCAACCATGCTGAAACGGCTTTTACCGCTTCGCCCATTGCTGACTCATAGTCAGCAATGGATTGTGCATCATTGCAGAGTAACGCTTTACGATGTTCTGCAAAATCCACCATATTTATGCGCCTCGTACTGCAACCAATGCTTCTGCAATTGCTTTCTTAAAGCGAGCAATTACCTCAACACACTCTTCTTGAGTGATGATAAGCGGACAAAGTAAACGAATTACAGTGCCGTTACGACCGCCTTTTTCAAGCAATAATTTATTGTTGAAGCAAGCAGTTTGAATTGCAGCAGCTAATTGAGAGTCTGCAGGAAGCGAACCAATACGATCAGCTTGCTTACGCTCGTCAACAATCTCAACACCGATCATCAAACCACGACCACGTACATTACCGATACATGGGAATTCTTGAGCTAATTTTTTAAATTCAGCTTGTAGATAATCACCACGCTCTTGCGCATTTTGAGCAAGATTTTGTTCAGTAATCGTTTTTAATACGACAAGGCCTGTACCCATAGCAAGTTGGTTACCACGGAAAGTACCCGTGTGACCAGCAGGTTGCCAAGCATCAAATTTACGTTTAATACCTAATACTGCAAGTGGTAAACCACCACCTACTGCTTTAGACATTACAACAACATCAGGTTCAATACCTGCATGTTCAAATGCAAACATTTTGCCTGAACGTGCAAAGCCAGCTTGAACTTCGTCTAAAATTAAAACGATGTTGTGCTTTTCAGTCACTTCACGGATTTTTTGCAACCATTTTACTGGAGCTGTAACTACGCCGCCTTCACCTTGAATCGCTTCAAGAATAACAGCAGCCGGTTTTGTTACACCGCTTTCAACATCTTCGATAAAGTTTTCAAAGAAGTAAGTTAAAGCGTCAACACCAGCTTCACCACCCAAACCAAGTGGGCAGCGATATTCATGCGGATATGGCATGAATTGTACGCCTGGCATTAAACCGTTAACTGCATTTTTTGCACTTAAGTTACCAGTCATAGCAAGTGCACCATGGGTCATACCATGGTAACCACCAGAGAAACTGATCACTGAACTACGGCCAGTGTAAGTCTTAGCAAGTTTAATTGCTGCTTCAGTTGCGTCTGCACCAGCAGGACCACAGAACTGCAAGCAATATTCTTCTTTACCACCAGGTAAATATGCTAACAATGCTTCAGTGAATGCATCTTTTAAAGGTGTGGTTAAGTCTAAAGTATGCAATGGCAAACCACTTGCCAATGTATCTTGAATACTTTGAATCACCGCAGGATGATTATGACCTAAAGCCAATGTACCTGCCCCAGCTAAACAATCAAGGTACTCTGTACCTTCAACATCAGTAACCCAGCATCCTTGTGCTTTCGCTATCGCTAACGGTAATTTACGTGGATAGCTACGAACATTTGATTCCATTTGACTTTGGCGAGTCAAATAATATTCGTTAGTAGCATTAGTGGCAGGGTTAACGGAAGTAACGCTCATATCGGATTACCATCTCTGATAGGGGGAAAGAAATAAGTCTGGTGACGATTGGTCCTTTGACTCGGTGCTTTATAGAACTAGTAAAGACACTTATTTTATATCTTTTAACTAGGAGCGCGATGATACCTAATTTTACAAGAAAAAAAACGTCTTTTATGTACTTTACTCATCTAATCTTATTGAAAAAATGTATCATCCCAATAGTTAAGATGAATTATCATCATACTATGTGACAACCTAAAGAAAATATTCTTTTTTTATATTACTTTGATTTTTTAAGTTACATTGAAATACTTTATTTTTAAGTCTTTATTTTTAGAAGAGTTTATCTATACCAAAATTTAAAAAAACTGATCTAAATATTACAAATACGCCACAAAATCTGCAAAAGTTATGCATAACTTATGTTTAACATTTCTTAATGAAAAAAATTAAATTTATATTAATTTTTAAAGGAAAAATTTATGCGTACTTTAGCTGTCTCAACCCTTCTTTTAGGTTCCCTCCTTAGCCCGTTGGTTTTTGCTCAGGATAGTAATGCTTTGAACTATAATATTGTGAATGTGCAAGCTGAAGCTTCTCGTCAAGTTTCTAATGATGAAATGCATGCAACTTTATATATTGAAAAAAGTAACAAACAACCAGCCGAACTTTCAAATCAAATTAATCAATTGATGAATCAGGCACTTGCCGTTTCCCGTAAATATCCGCAAGTAAAAGTGGAAACAGGTGCACAAAGTACTTATCCAATTTACGACAACGACAGTAATAAGCTAAAAGAATGGCGTGGTCGCGCTGAAATTCGTCTTGAAAGTAAAGATTTTAAAGCAGCAAGCCAGTTAGTAAATGAATTGCAACAAAACTTCCAAACTCAATCAATTAATTTTACGGTTTCAGATGAGCAACGTAAAAAAGTTGAAAATGATTTGATGGTCGAAGCGTCTAAAAACTTTCAACAACGTGCCCAAATGTTGACTCAAGCATGGAATAAAAGCCAATACACACTAGTTAGCTTGAACTTAAACACTAACAATTATTTCCCACAGCCTTTAATGCGAGCGAGTATGGCTAAATTCGCTGCTGCTGAAGCGGCTCCAGCTCAAGACATGGCGGCTGGTGAGTCTAAAATTACCGTGAATGCAAACGGTTCAATTCAATTTAAATAATTTATTGATCTAAAAAAGCCGCATGAAAGATGCGGCTTTTTTTGTATGTGCGATTCATTATATTTAACTTAAATTTTGCAAAGAATCCCAAGCAGCTTTAGCCAAAATATCTTTATAAACTTTAGGATTTGAAGGAACGCGTTGTGATAACCATGCACGACAGTAATTTTCTGTAGATCCAATCACCAGTGAAAGTAATAGCTCATGAGGGATAGATTTTAAAAACTCAGCCTCAGCATAATTTGAAATTTCGCTAAAGATCTTTTGATTTCTTAATTTATTTTTCTGAACAAGACGTTGTTGATCCTCACCTTGCATCACACTAAAACGAGCAGATATTAAAAATTTGGCAAACTCAGGCTGTTCACTTACCCAATCAATGTAACTATGAATAAAAGCATATAAAACAGCTTGAAGAGATTTTGTGCCTTCCAGATAGTTATCTCTTCGTACCACCTGATCATCTAAAGCTGCAAAGAATAAAGTCGCAACAATTCCTTCTTTATTTTTAAAGTGGTGATAAATAGCCCCTACGCTACTATCAGATTTCGAACGAATCATCTCAATACTTGTAGTTTCAATTCCATTTTCTAAGAAACAAGACAAGGCATCTAATAAAATCTGTCTTTTTAAAGCAGCCCTTCTGCCTGGATATAACCGTTCTAATAACTCTTGTGCAGATTGCATTGTTTGTTCCCTAACCAGTTATCGGAGATATTCTGAATGACTTGACTCACTTTTGTAAACAGAATTATATTCTTCAACAGAATATAATTCTGTTTTTATTAATATGGAGCTTTAAACCATGGCAACTACTTTAGAACTTTGGAACAAAGTGTCTGCTTTCCCGAAAGGAAAATGGACTTTCTCACGCATGCTATGTTTAAAAGCGCCTTATTTCGGCAGTATTTCACCGCTCTTTATCGATTTAAAACCGAATTATTGTGAAATATCGATTAAGAAAAAACGTTCTGTTCTCAATCATATTGGAACAGTTCATGCGATTGCGATGTGTAATATGGCCGAGCTTGCAGGTGGCACAATGACAGAAGTTACTGTGCCTTCCACACATCGTTGGATTCCCAAAGGTATGACTGTCGAATATTTAAAAAAGGCAGGAACAGACCTAATTGCAGTTGCAACACCTGTAGAGAAAAATTATGACTGGGATAAAGCTGGCGAATATTTAGTGAATGTAGAAGTCTATGATTCCCAGAATGAGAAAGTCTTCCAAGCTATAATTACCATGTGGATTTCTAAAAAGAAGTAATAAAAAAGCCCTGAACTGATCAGGGCTTTTTTTGATTATTTTTTAAAGGGTAAAGCATATTTCAAGATACGACCTACAACCTGACCAAACTGTTTAGTCAAACTTGCGTTGTTATAGTTCAGACCATATTTTTTACATACAGCTTCAACTTTTGGAGCCATTTGGCGATAACGACGCGCAGGAACATCAGGATATAAATGATGCTCAATCTGATGGCTCAAATGTCCGCTTAAGATATGTAATGCTTCTGAACCTTTTAAGTTTGAAGAACCACGAATCTGGCGCATATACCAATGGCCACGGCTTTCGTCTTGTAAAACAGACTTTGGAAATACTTCTGCATCTTTAGTAAAGTGACCACAGAAAATAATCGTAAATGTCCAGATATTACGAAGACCATTCGCAACCAGATTTCCAGTAAATACAGGTAACGCCGCGGGCCCTGCAATTAATGGGAAAAAAACATAATCTTTGAAAAGCTGGGTACCAATCTTTTTATTAACAGGTTTTAATTCTTCCACGAATTTTGCCATGCTCTTACGCTTATAAAGAACGCGACCAATTTCAAGGTTCTGAATCGCTACCCCCCATTGGAACAATAAGCAAAATGGAATGCTATAAACCGGTTGAAACAAGAAACCAGGTTTCCAACGTTGCTCTGGGAATAAGCGAAGCAAACCATAACCAATGTCATCATCGATACCTTTAATGTTGGTATATGTGTGATGTTTATAGTTATGAGTTTGACGCCAGTTATCAGAAGTACCGACGGTATCCCATTCGTAAGTTTGACCATTGAATTTAGGGTCATTCATCCAGTCGTATTGGCCATGCATAACGTTATGACCAAGTTCCATGTTTTCCATAATTTTAGAAAAGCCTAATAGACCTGTTCCTAAAACCCAAGCTGGTGGGAACCAACCTGCAAATAAACATACTCGGCCTAAAAAGCTACTGTAGCGAACTGCTGCATAGACGCGACGGATATATTTAGCATCTTTCTCACCCAAATCATCCAACACTTCTTGTTTGATCTGATCAAGCTCTTTTGCAAATGCGTCAAGTTCTGCTGGAGTCAAATCTCGATTTTTAGGATTTTTAAAATATTCGACTTTCACTGGCATATTCATAAAAGTTCTCTCTTAAAGATCAATAACTAGATCAGATTGTGCTGAGTTCACACAAATTTTGAGTAATTGGCTTGGTTCGGTATTTTCACTACCATTGAGTAAGTTACGTGTAGAACCTTGAGCTTTACTACAAACGCACTTATTACAAATTCCCATACGGCAGCCATGTGTTGGCTTAAGGCCTTCATGTTCCAGACTCACCAAAATTGATTGGCCTTTTGGAATTGCAATGATCTTATTAGACTGGGTTAATGTGACATTTACATAACCAACTTCAGCCGTACTATCACGAGTCAAGCTAAAAGCTTCTGTTAATACAGTCGGTGCTTTTTCAAAAAGCTGTTCCACTGTTGAAACGAAACCAGAAGGTCCACACGCATATATAGTGCTATTTTCCAAATCGTCTACTAAGGCTAAATGCTCTGCATTTAAACGTTCATCATTTGGTGTTTCTTGTGTATAGAAAACCTGATAACTAAAATTTGGGAATTGCTGAGCAACTTTTTCAAAGTATTCAATAAAAGCTGCATCTGAGCGTTGCTTTACCCAATATAAAAGCTGTACTTGAACTTTATCTAACTGCTGGCTTTGTTTAATTGCAGTGATTAAGCTCAACATTGGGGTAATACCACTACCCGCAGCTAGCATAATTAATTTCGGTGTTTTGATATTTTGCTGCATATCGCCATAAGGCTGACCAAGCTCAAAAACATCACCAATTTGGCTTTCAGTCATAAACCAGTTACTGACGATACCATCTTCCACTTTTTTAATGGTTAAACGTAAATGTTGTTCGTCAATTTGCGTCAAGCTATAAGTACGTTCATAACGACGACCAGCAATTTCAACAATGACAGGATGATGCTGACCAGCAACACCTATTTTCACTAAACGGTTACATTTTAGTGTAAGACTTACCATGTCATGAGCGACAAATTCTTTTTTTACAATTTGAACAAGCCCATGTTTTACAGACCATAAAGGATTAACTTTTTGTAGCCAGAAGTTAGCCATTTCTTTATCAAAAATGGTTTGTGTCAATGAATTGAATAGAGAATTTCTCTTTTCGATTGCTTGCATAGCTGGAGGCTCTGTCGCTCTTTTTTAATTATTATACACATGTATATATATTTGTATATACACCCGTACTTTTAATTACAATTTCACAAGTTCAGCTTCTAAGGCTATAATCCTAAGAGTTTACAAATATATTGAACAGCATGACCCAATCTTCACTTTCTCAGAACCTGAATGACACACCTCTACAACAAGATGTCATTGAAATTAAAACAGCTACGCGTTCTGTGGGAAGAAAAGCGACAATTACTAAAGAAGAACTTTTTCAGGCTGCTCTAAATCTGATTGGCCCACAAAAAAGTATTGCTTCATTAAGTTTACGTGAAGTAGCACGAGAAGCTGGCATTG
>NZ_JAZEYD010000022.1:0-47804 GCF_037027805.1 Acinetobacter sp. 161(2023)
TGAGTGCCGATTTTTTCTTCTATTTTGTGAAAAAAGTCATATATATGCCTTTTTTTTAGGCATTTCCACTACTTTTATTAATTTTTATTTTGGAAAAATACGTTCATCTTAGATTTTAGATGTCTTCTTATAGAGGTTATAGGCATATATAGTATTTTCGATTCCAAAGATATATTAGAGCAAATGCTCTACTCCCCAACTATATTTCTCTCTATCTTCTTATTTGCTTTAATTACTTTTCATTATTACTGATCTATAGATTGTTCCACGTGGAACGTTGAATTATTTTTTGTGATCCTTAAATAAAAAAAGCAGGATTACTCCTGCTTTTTATCACTACAGAACATTCTTAGTCAGTGAACGTTACACGTGCAATTGCTTTTTTACCTGACTGGATAATGAAAGTACCGTTTTCTTTTACAGAGAAACCTGCATCAACAGCATTCCAGTCAACTTTTACTGCACCGCGAGATACAGCATCTTTTGCAGCTGCAGCATTTGGATTTAGACCAGCTACACGTAGAATCGTGGCAATAAAGATTTCCCCACCAAACTCACCACGTGAAATAGTCACTTCTGGAGTGTCTTCTGGTACTTCACCTTCTGTAATAACGTTACCAGCACTTTTATGGGCATTAGTGGCAGCTTCTGCATCATGGAAGCGCTCAACTAGCTCAAGTGCAAGAATACGTTTTACTTCTTGTGGATTACGACCAGCAGCAATTTCATCTAATAAAGTTTTGATCTCATCTAGAGATTTAAAGCTGAGTAAATCGAAATAGCGTTCAATTAAAGAATCAGGCATTGATAAAACTTTTTGGTACATAGCCCCTGGTGTATCAAACACACCAATATAGTTAGCTAAAGATTTAGACATTTTATTTACGCCATCTAAACCCTCTAGAATCGGTACAGTGATACACACTTGCGACTCTTGGCCATAACGGCTTTGTAAAGTACGACCCATAAGTAAGTTAAAGGTCTGGTCTGTACCACCTAACTCAACGTCAGCTTCAAGTGCAATAGAGTCATAACCTTGAACTAAAGGATATAAAAACTCATGGATTGCAATTGGCTGATGGTTGCTATAGCGCTTAGTAAAGTCATCACGCTCTAACATGCGAGATACGGTTTGCTGGCTTGCTAGCTGAATAAGGTCAGCAGCAGACTTTTGATTAAACCATTCTGAGTTGAAACGTACTTTTGTTTTATTCGGATCTAATATTTTGAAAACTTGTTCTTGATACGTTTTAGCGTTGGCTTCTACTTGTTCACGTGACAACGGCGGACGAGTTGCGCTTTTACCAGTTGGGTCACCGATCATAGCTGTATAGTCACCAATCAAGAAGGTAACTTCATGGCCCAAATCTTGGAAAGTTTTTAGTTTGTTAATAAGAACCGTATGTCCTAAATGTAAATCTGGTGCTGTAGGGTCGAAACCAGCTTTAATTTTAAGAGGACGATTCTCTTTGAGCTTTTTCAGTAAATCTTCTTCTGAAATAATTTCGTGCGTGCCTCGTTGGATGAGGGCAAGCTGTTCTTCGGCGGGCAAGAAATTTGACATCACAAAACCTAAACACATCAGTTATTCAATTTGTGCGATATACTAACATTTTTTCAGCGTCTTGCAGGGGAAGTTGCATATGAGCGCAATCTATATCGGCGTAATGACTGGCACTAGTATGGATGGTGTAGATATTGTTGCGGCTTCATTTGAGCCACTACAGCTTCATGCCACTCTTACAGTTCCATTTGAACCCGAGTTACGTGATGAGCTTATGTCGTTAACTTTACCTGATGACAATGAAATTGACCGTATGGGTAAAGCTGACGTTGCTCTAGCGAAGATGACTGGTCATGGGATTAATACTCTCATTGAAAAAAACCAGTTAGATCGTAGCCAAATAAAAGCAATTGGGTCTCACGGGCAAACCATTCGTCACCGCCCAGAACATGGATTTACGCTACAAATTGGCGATCCCAACATCATTACTGAAATCACTCAGATTCCGGTTGTTTCAGATTTCCGTCGTAGAGATATGGCAGCAGGCGGTCAAGGCGCACCATTAGTTCCAGCTTTCCATCAAGCATTATTTCAACATCCAAGTATTCATCGTGTGATTTTGAATTTGGGTGGTATTGCCAATGTGAGTATGTTGCCTGCCAATAATGCTGACGGCGTATTTGGTTTTGATACAGGTCCTGCAAATATTTTGATGGATGCTTGGTGTCATCGCCATACAGGTCATCCATATGATGAAAATGGTGACTGGGCTGCCTATGGTCATCCTATTCGCTCTTTACTCGACCGTCTTCATGCGCATGAGTATTTTTCTAAAGAACCCCCTAAGAGCACAGGTCGTGAAGACTTTAATATTGACTGGTTAGATGATCAGTTAATCGATTGGCGAAATGATTTAACTTATGATGAGTTAGAAGATACACCTGAAAACATCCAAGCTACCCTATTAAAGCTTACTGTGCGTGCTATTCAAAAAGCGATTTATCGCTCTGAGATGGAAACAGGTGAAGTATATGTATGTGGTGGTGGTGCTTATAACTCTTATTTATTAGAACAATTACGCTGGCGTCTTCGTAAGCATAATTGGTCTGTTCAACCTACAGATGTTTTAGGGCTTTCCCCTACTTGGGTCGAGGCTACAGCATTTGCATGGTTAGCAATGCGCTTTGTAAATGGTTTAAGTGGTAATTTGCCTGCAGTAACAGGTGCTTCGGATTTCAGAATTTTAGGTACAATCACAGTAGTATAAAAACTACTTATTGATTGATTGGTCAGATTCGACCTCATAACACATTTACTGACCCGAAATGCTGTTATTTAAATGAGCATAAAAACTCATGATAAATGCCGACAAAAATAATTTAAGGCATATTTGTATGGATCTGACCAAACGTATTCATCAATACACACGTGGGGCTTGGACATTCGATGTAATTGATTCAGGCCCTATAGATGGTCCACTCGTTGTTTTATTGCATGGTTTTCCAGAAACTGCTCATAGTTGGGAGCAAACCTCAGAGTTATTGCATCAACATCAATTTAGAACGCTTGCGATCCATCAACGCGGTTATAGTTTAAATGCTAGGCCTCAAAGCCGATTTCAATATTCATTGAGTGAACTTGTAGAAGATGTGGCCAGTTTCATTGAGCAGCTTGGTCAGCCAGTTTATTTAATTGGGCACGACTGGGGCTCGGCAATTGCCTCGGGTGTTACGATGAAGTATCCACAATATATTCAGCATCTCACTTTAGTTTCTGTGCCCCATCAAGCTGCTTTTTTAAAAGCTTGTTTAAGCAGCAGACAACTTTTTAAATCTTATTATTTTGCAATTTTTCAGCTACCGATTCTGCCCGAACTTTTATTTAAAAAGATACCTAAATTGGGCCGTAAGTTTCTTAAGTCATCAGGTATGACCGAAGAGCAAATTGCGATATTCGAGGCTGAGTTTATAGAAGAAAATAGATTAACTACGGCATTGAATTGGTATCGTGGCTTTTTTTGGGACAAGCCTCAAAATCCTTTTAAAGCAATAGATGTTCCTACTCTTTTTATTTGGGGTAAACATGATATTGCCGTTACAGAGAAAAGTGCCGAGCTAAACTCACATTATTTTAAAAATAGTTATAACGTAGTTTTTATGGATGCATCGCATTGGATTCCATATCAGAATGCACCTGAACTGGTTCAATACTTTTTAGAATCTATCAGTGAAAAATAATGATTTGACCAATAAAAAAACCTCTCAAAATAGAGAGGTTTTTTTAATTTTAAAATTCTTTTTAAATCGAGAACGAAGAACCACAACCACATGTTGTTGTCGCATTCGGGTTTTGGATAATAAAACGCGACCCTTCAAGACCTTCTACATAGTCAACTACTGAGCCAATTAAATATTGATAGCTAAGTGAGTCAACAAGCATTTTTACATCGCCATTTACGAATTCTGCATCATCTTCATTTACGCTTTCAGCAAAATTGAAGCCATACGAAAATCCTGAACACCCGCCTCCTGTTACATATACACGTAACATGAGATCGTCATTCCCTTCACTATCACGGAGTTGGCGTACCTTATTGGCAGCATTATCTGTCAAAACTAGAGCTTGGGCATTCATGATGATTGTTCCTCGGATTTTGCTGTGCCTTTCAAAATAAAAAAGACCCTATATTGAGTATAGCATAATCAATATAGGGTCTGTCTTCGAAGTTTAAAGCGAATCTTGAGTATTTTTATCAAGATTATTTGTAATTCTCGTCCTGTAAGCCACATTCAAAGTTTTTAGCATCTTGCTTACAACGGAATTGCCACAGTAGTTTCATCATACGCTTATCGTACACACCACGTTGTGTAAGGTTAATTCGAGACTCCCGCATAAGCTTTTGGTAACCTGGTTTATCTGCTGCTGGAACATCCATCCAGTATTTTTGCGGAATATCAGCTTTCATTTTACCCAAGATGGTAAAGGCACGTGGTAGCTGACCTGAAACCCATTCTCTAGATTTCTGACCAAAACCAGCTGGGAACTTATCAGGACGGATAATAATATTTCCTGTGACCTGTAAGATCGGATAGTTCACGATCGCACCTTTTGTTCCTAAACCTTTTTGTAGCTCTAAAGGCTTAAATGCTGCTGCTGGCGCACCAATAATATCAACTTGATGGTTATTAAATTTCGCACCGAAATTTGTGACGTCAGCACTAACTGCCTGTGCCCCGACCTGCTGAACCATAATTTTTTGTGCTTCATCATAGTCAAGAACAGCAATTTTCTTACCTGCGGCTTTCGCTACTGTATTGATACTGCGATCGTTTACTAGAAGATAAGCATCACCAACTGGAATAACACCGACAACCTCATAGCGACCATTAACCATATATTTACTAAAAGTTGGACTCGCTAAACCTTGCATTATTTTTACAGCAAGCTTCAGGTCAGGAATGGCCCCGATCGCGTCTAATGACCCAGTAAATGAGTTAAATTGACGGCCACGCATACCTGACACACTAATACCATCACATTTGCCAGCTTTAAAATCTTCAGCAATCACGGCTTCATTCTGGTTTACTTTAAGTTCGATATCAGCTCCCCAGTTTTTAGCAGCAAGTTGATAATCCTTCATCAGTGCATAGACATCGCCATTTTTACCAACGAAGTCAAAAACACATACTGTTTGTTTAGCCTGAGCTGCAAAAGAAACTGTAGTAAGTCCCATTGCAAGTAATAGCATTTTGGAAAATTGCATATTCTTTTTCCTTTCCTTGTGGAGTTTTTGTTTTTCGATACCAAGAAATTTCACACCGATCAGGTATGAATCGGATAGGCCTCATATAAAAATCATATTGAAGATATTTTTACGAATCCATTTTACTTTTATGATTTTATTTCCATGAAAAATAGATAGCGGTTGACCTACCTATTAGCAATTATTTTAATCACTCAAGTCCTTGATCCATTTTTATACCTTCATGTTTCCTTATGAAGTTTTTATCTAAATTTAGCTTAACGTCTTTGTAGTTATCCACAATGGCAGAATTGACAGCATATACAAAACAAAAAGCCTAGAACTAAGTCTAGGCTTTTTGAGAGAAATTAAGGTTATTCACCAGGCATTGAACATTCAAAGTTAGCCTTGTCTACAGAACAACGTGCTTTTTTCAATACAGACATCATTCCTGCATCATAAACACCGCGTTTAGTTAAGTCCATACGGCCATCACGCAACATTTTTTGATACTTAAGTTTGTCTTCTGCACTTAAGTTCATTTTGTATTTGCCAGGAATTTGTGCTTCTAAGCGATTGATCATTGCCAAGTTCTTAGGTAACTGTTTAACGAACCAGTCACGAGATTTTTGACCAAAACCTGCTGGGAATTTATCAGAACGTAATACAAGATCTGCTGTAACGTGTAATACAGGGAAGTTCCACATTACACCGTTTGCACCCAAACCTTTATTTAACTCTAATGGTTTGTAAGCATAGGCAGGCGCACCAACCATATCTACTTGACCATTATTAAATTTCGCAGCAAAGTTTGAAATATCAGAAAGAACTGCTTGAGCACCTACACGTTGCACCATAATTTTTTGTGCATCGTCATAACCTAACACGGCGAATTTTTTACCCGCAGCTTTTTCAACAGAGTTGATGTTTTTGTCACGTACGAAAATGAATGCTGAACCTAGCGGAGAAATACCAGCAACTTCGTATTTTTTACCACCCATATTTGTGGTCATTTTTGCTGCATTACGCGCATCTAATACATAAGTAATTGCACGTTGAGCGATTTGGTTATTTGGAACACCGCCGAGTGAGTCGATAGATCCTGCGAATTTGTTATATTGGCGTGCACGCATTGCTGTCATTGCTACAGCATCACATTTACCCGCTTTAAAATCATTATCAGCAACAGCCTCGTCCTGACGAGGTACCAAGTTAATTTCAGTACCCCAGCCTTTTGCAGCTAGAGCCCATTCTTCCATCATTTTATATGAGTCGCCTGCTTTTCCTAAGAGGTCGAATACACACACGGTACTCGCTGCTTGCGCTGAAGCAGAAAAACCAACAACAGAAGCGGCAGCCATAGCAAGTACGATTTTTTTCATTTTCTTCATCCTTCCACGGAATAGATTTTTTGTTTGAAGTTTCCTTTCAAAGACAGATATTAATCATGTTTTTTAGAAAAAAATAGAGCTTTTACTCAAATATTTTTATCTAATTGAACCATTGTTTGTTCAATTTAAATTATTTATTAGTAGTAAAAATCACTAAGTTTCCGTAAGTTACTTTTTATATTCACAATTTTCATACCCATATTCAGATTTGAAATATATGTAGCGTTTTTGTGTTTAAAAAATAAGCTACTCTCCATTAAGTGTACATTCAAAATTTGTCCGTTCGACTGTACAGCGAGCACGCTTAAGTACACTCATCATAGTCGCATCATATACACCCTGTTTTGTTAAGATGAGGCGACCTTCACGTAAAATTTTTTGATATTTAATTTTATCTTCGGCTGAAAAATTCATTTTAATTTTTGAGGGTACACCCATTTCTAGCCGTTTGATCATGGCAAAGTTCTGAGGTAGTTTTTGTATAAACCAATCACGCGACTTTATTCCAAAATCGACTGGAAACTTGTCATTTCTCGTAATTAAATCACCAGTGACATTCACGACAGGAAAAGTAAACATAGCCCCTTTCGTTCCAATTCCTTTGCCTATCTCTAAGGGTTTATAAGCATAAGCTGGTGCAGCAATTGCATCGACTTGTCCACTATTAAACTTTTTCACAAAATCAGTAATTTCAGAAGGAATGGGTTTTGCCCCAACACTTTCAACCATAATTTTCTGTGCTGCGTCATATTGCAAAATAGCAAATTTAGTCCCACGTACTTTTTCAATTGAGTTGAGGTTTTTATCTCTTACAAATAAATACGCCAACCCAATCTGCACAATACCAACGACTTCGTAATTTGTTCCATTTTGTGCAGTCACCATGCGATGTTTATTGCGTTTATCGAGAACATAGCTAATTGCTTTTTGGGCAATTGCATTACTGGTTACCCCACCAATCGCATCGATAGAACCTGCAAATTTATTGTAATTTCTCGCCCGCATGGAAGTCATATAAGCGGCATCACATTTGCCTTCACGTAGCCTACGGTCAACCAAACCTTCATCTTGAAATGGAATTAAGGTGATATCAGCTTGCCAACTTTTGGCTGCAAGTGCCCACTCCTCCATCAATTTATAGGATTCACCTGACTTACCTAATAAATCAAATACACACACATTTTGTCCCGCATGTGCTGTCCCCATAGCACAGTAAAATACTGCACTAACTATCCCCAATCTTTTTTTCATTTGACTTTCCTTAGTCTAGTTTTATTAATAGCTCATTAATCAACCAAATTTTAAACTGTTTTTATTTTAGTCATATTTTTTTAAATATGTTCTATCTTGTTCAATATTTTGAAAATTTCGGATGAATAGCGAAATCTAGCCTATATTAATACATGCAATTATTGACTGTGACTCACTAAAATCCGGAATATTTTGTTTTCATCGGCAGTTGTCTTTAAAATACAGCATCCCTCACTCACCTCGATACAATAAGATGATTCAATTTGACCAAGTTTCTTTACGCCGCGGTGGACGTATTTTATTTCAAAAAGCGTCTATGCAATTACACCCAGGTTGGAAGATTGGTCTAACTGGTGTAAATGGTGCAGGTAAATCGACGTTATTTGCTGCATTACTTGGGAGTTTAGGTGCCGATGAAGGTTCACTTACTCGTCCTTCAGGCTGGACCGTAGCGCATATGGCGCAAGAGATAAAAGCCTTAGATATGCCTGCAATTGATTTTGTTCTTTCAGGTGATGAAGAATTTTGGGATATTCAAAATAAGCTTGCTCAACCAGATCAACTAAGTGACTTTGAATTGGCTAAATTGCATGGTCGATTTGATGAGATTCATGGTTATTCAGCACCATCTAAAGCTGCTCAACTCATGGCTGGTCTTGGTTTTCTAGAAAATCAATTGCGCTTAAACGTTGAGAGTTTCTCTGGTGGATGGCGAATGCGCTTAAATTTGGCGCGTACCCTCATGAGCCGTTCAGATTTATTATTACTAGATGAACCAACAAACCACTTAGACTTGGATGCAATCTTGTGGTTAGAAGATTGGCTTAAAGCCTATGAAGGTACACTCATTTTAATTTCGCATGACCGCGACTTTTTAGATGCGATTACAGATCATATTCTGCATATAGAAAATCAGGAGCTCACCCTTTACACCGGAAATTACTCTACATTTGAAACCACGCGTAGTGAACGTCTTGCTCAGCAGCAACAAGCTTTTGAGAAGCAACAAGAAACACGTGCTCACCTACAAAAATTTATTGACCGTTTTAAAGCAAAAGCGACTAAAGCTCGTCAGGCACAAAGTCGAATTAAACAACTTGAGCGCATGCAAGAGCTCGCTCCAGCTCATATTGATACACCTTTTACTTTTAGTTTCCGTGAACCAACCAAAATGAGTTCGCCGTTACTGACTTTAGACAATGCCAGCATTGGTTATGGCGATAAACAAATCGCCGAGAAAATCAGATTACAAATTACACCAACCTCTCGTATTGGTTTACTTGGTATGAACGGCGCAGGTAAATCAACCTTAATTAAGAGCTTAGTGGGTGATTTACCGCTCTTAGCTGGTGAACGCAAGGCGTCAGAGTTACTTAATATTGGTTACTTTGCCCAGCACCAAATGGATGCTTTAGATGGCCATGCTACTCCAATGTTACAAATTGCCCGTTTAGCAGGTAAACAAATTAGTGAAGCGACTTTACGTTCTTTTTTAGGTAGTTTTGGCTTTAGTGGTGAACGCATGGATACGCCATGTGAAACCTTTTCTGGTGGAGAGCGCGCTCGTTTGGCCCTCGCACTAATTGTATGGCAGCGTCCAAATGTTTTAATTCTAGATGAACCGACGAACCATTTAGATCTTGATATGCGTCATGCATTGAGCATGGCATTACAAGACTTTGAAGGTGCTGTCGTACTGGTTTCCCACGAACGTCAACTCATTGCAAGTGTTTGTGACGAGCTTCTTTTAGTGCACGGTGGTAAATGTACCGAGTTTGAAGGTGATTTACATGATTATGCTAAATGGCTACGTGAAGCACGTCAGCAACTCATCAATGCTCAAACTGCTGTGGCACAGAATAATTCTTCCTCTGCCGCTCCTGCCCCCTCTAAAGTCGATAAAGAGGCGCAGCGTAAAGAAGCAGCTCGCCGTCGTGAACAAACGCGACCTATTCGTAAAAATATTGAAAAAGTTGAGTCTCAAATTGAGAAGCTTCAAACGCAGCTTGCTAAAATTGAAGAATCTTTGGCAGACACAACGTTATATGAGGCTACACGTAAGGATGATTTACTCAAGCTTATGAATGAGCAGACTGAGCTGAAGGCTAAACTTGAGCAACATGAAGAGCAGCTTTTAGAACTCATGATGGAGTTGGAAGAAATGGAAGCTTCGTTCGAAAACTAATTATCTTGCCAGTTCCACGCTCACTGCGTGCTGGAACTGGCTTTTTTGCTAGTATTAAAAATAAAGCATATATTTTTGATTACATCAGAAAATTTGAGTGAAGACCAACTGCTTTAATTGAACTGTTAAATTTTTGAGATAGATTCAAATTTGATAACATATAAAACTTAAGCTACATCTTAAGGGTTGCCATACACAGATAATTTAACTAAATTCTGTAACTTCGTTTTACCCTTCTTGAGTAGGTATTTAATTCGGGATCAGACAAACTGAATGAATTTTATTGATTTTATTACTAATTTTGAACAATTTTTACCTATTTTAATTCAGGAGTATGGCGCATGGGTCTATGCCATACTCTTTTTAATTATTTTTTCTGAAACAGCTTTTGTGTTTATGTTCTTTTTACCTGGAGATAGCTTACTTCTAACAGTAGGAGCGCTGTGCTCAGTGATTGAAATGATGCACTTGGGTTATATGATTACGTTACTTACCGTTGCAGCCACGCTAGGTTATATTGTGAACTACTCTATTGGTCGTCATTTTGGCAATCGTATTTTTGAAGCAAAGTCACGTTTTATTAAGAAAGAGTATTTAAATAAAACTAACCGTTATTTCTTGCAACACGGCGGAAAAACCATTCTTCTGGCACGATTTATTCCTTTTGCACGTTCTTTTGCACCATTAGCTGCTGGCTCTAGCAATATGAGTTATGGAAAATTTTTAATCTATAATGTAGTTGGTGCTATTTTGTGGATCTGCATTCTTTTAACAGCGGGCTATCTATTTGGCCATGCGCTCATTCAGGTTACAGATTTAGTAGAAAATTAATCTTTTTCAAATTTAATAAACTCAAGTGAACTAAAAAATAAAGGGAATGAATCAATCATTCCCTTTATTTTATTTAGATCAAAATTAATCTATCTAAATTTTTTATGGTTTTCATTACGGATATTAACCAAATTGATTGCTTCCGTTTTTGCTTGGTCTAATTGACCCTTATCAACCAACACTGTAATTCGATCAATTTCAGTAACTAGTTGATCTAAACCTGCTTGATATTGCTTTACCTGTACATTTTCTGGTGGTAAACCTTCTAATTTATGAGGTAAAGAGTGTTTCGAAGATACTGCTGCCTGACGCATAATCACAAGCTGCTGTTTTGCATTATTAAGATTTTTCGCTTCAGCAAAAGCTTTTGTGCTCTTTGCTAAAGTTTTCATGTCGGCTTCTAAATCTGCTGCAAATGCAGAATGACTCACTAAAGCCGCACATGAAATCAGCATACTTGCTAAAATTTTTTGACCCATCATCTTCTCTCCCTAGACTGATTTAGAATCATGTTTTGAATTAAGCATCAATATCTGCATTTAAAGCATTCTCTTCAATGAATGCACGACGTGGTTCAACGTCATCACCCATTAAGCAAGAGAACATACGATCTGCTTCAATCGCATCGTCAATAGTTACCTGTAACATATGACGGTTGTCAGGGTCCATTGTGGTTTCCCAAAGCTGTTCAGCATTCATCTCACCAAGACCTTTATAGCGCTGGATCATCATCCCGCGGCGCGAATCTTGCAAAATATGCTGCCAAACTTGATGGAAGTTAGCCACTTGAATACGGCGATCACCTTTTTGTAAATAAGCGCCATCTTCAAGCAAACTGAACCAACTCTTCGAGTTTTTCAGCAAACGAGCATACTCAGCTGAGTTCAATAAACCTGCATCAAGCAAATATGCATGTGGAAGGTTATGAACATATACAGTAATACGCGGCCAATAATGCGCAGATTTTTCACCCTGAGCATTTTCACGCTCAAATGACTCTAGGGTAATTTCTGGACGTAAACTTGGCTGTAATCTTGTAATGATATCTTTTACCTGATCAGCCCATTGTTGTACATAAGCCTGATCATGATTTTGATCGCTCTTGAATGCTTCCACTTCAAGTAAAGCATCTAGTAAGCTAGCTGGATAACGTAACGTTAAGCGCTGTAAGCTCTTTTGCGAAACTTGATAATCCTGAATGACTTTAGCAAGTGCTTCACCTGTAATTGATGGTGCTTCAGCATTGGTATGCAAAGATAGCTCATCAATCGCATTTGAAATTAAATAATTTTCCAATGCATCATTATCTTTGATGTATTGTTCCTGCTTACCTTTTTTCAATTTGTATAAAGGCGGCTGTGCAATATAGATATACCCACGCTCAACCAATTCTGGCATTTGACGGAAGAAGAACGTTAACAACAAAGTTCGAATGTGCGAACCATCAACGTCAGCATCGGTCATGATAATGATTTTATGATAACGCAGCTTGTCAGGATTATATTCTTCACGGCCAATACCACAGCCGAGAGCAGTAATTAAAGTACCCACTTCCTGACTAGAAATCATTTTGTCAAAGCGTGCACGTTCAACGTTCAGGATTTTACCTTTCAACGGCAAAATAGCCTGCATTTTACGGTTACGACCTTGCTTGGCACTACCACCCGCAGAGTCACCCTCGACAAGATATAATTCAGAAAGTGCTGGATCTTTTTCCTGACAATCTGCCAATTTTCCTGGTAAACCAGCAATATCAAGTGCACTCTTACGACGCGTCATTTCACGCGCTTTACGTGCAGCATCACGCGCACGTGCAGCATCAATAATCTTACCGGCAATTGACTTTGCAGCTTGCGGGTTTTCAAGTAAGTAAGCAGAGAACTCTTTGTTCATTGCTTGCTCGACAGCAGGTTTTACTTCACTCGATACCAGTTTTTCTTTGGTTTGAGATGAGAACTTAGGATCAGGCACTTTTACCGAAATAATAGCGGTTAAACCTTCACGTGCATCGTCGCCCGTTACATTGACTTTTTCTTTCTTGAGAATATTTTCATTTTCAAGATATTGGTTTAAACCACGCGTCAAAGCTGCACGGAAACCAGCTAAATGGCTACCGCCATCTTTTTGAGGAATGTTATTGGTAAAACAACGAACGTTTTCTTGATAACTTTCATTCCACTGCAAAGCTACTTCTACACCAATACCGTTATCTGTATCCGCAGTAAAATGGAAAATCTCATTCAGATGCGTTTTACCTTCGTTAATGTATTTTACAAACTCAGATAATCCACCTTCGTAGTCATATACATGTTCAAGGTTAATACGTTCATCGCGTAATACAATACGTACGCCCGCGTTTAAGAATGAAAGCTCACGTAAACGACGCGCTAGAATTTCTACGTTAAAAATGGTTTGGGTAAATGTTAATTCACTTGGCCAAAAACGTACGGTTGTACCACTCTTATCCGTTTCACCAATCACACGTAATGGATATTGCGGATCACCGTGTTGATATTCTTGCTCATGCACTTGACCAGCACGAGAAATCATTAAATGTAATTTACTCGAAAGTGCGTTTACTACAGAAACACCTACGCCGTGTAAACCACCTGAAACCTTATAGCTGTTGTCATCAAACTTACCGCCTGCGTGCAGAATGGTAAGAATTACTTCCGCCGCAGAAACACCTTCTTCAGGGTGAATATCGGTTGGAATACCACGGCCATTATCCGAAACGCTTACTGATTCATCTTCATGAATAGTGACGATAATTTCATCACAATGACCCGCTAAAGCTTCATCGATTGCGTTATCGACTACCTCGAATACCATATGGTGTAAACCAGTACCGTCGTCTGTATCCCCAATATACATACCCGGACGTTTACGAACTGCATCTAATCCACGTAATACTTTAATACTAGAGGAATCATAAGCCTTTTCATTGGTTTGTTCTGTTTGAGAGGCTGATTGAGACTCTGAACTCATGGTTTCTCCCTAGCAAATATAGGTTTATTCAAAGATGGGTAACATCAAAAAATTATGGTGAAGCAAGACTAACTTGACCGGATTCAACATTGAATAATTGATATGAAATAGACAAATCATGTAAATGTTTTTTTACCGATGCATGATCTAAAGTTGTCATAAAAACCTGGCTACCAAGTTGGCTTAATCGTTCAATTAAACGTTGTTGTGCGGTTAAGTCTAATTCTGCTGTCAGATCATCTAATAATACCACAGTTTCCTTATTACTCGCATGCAACATTGCAATTTGTGACAGTTTTAAGGCAATAATCAGTAGTTTTTTCTGACCTCTTGATAAAACCACATCAGCATGGCCATAAGGGGTTTTTAAGCGCAAATCTGCTCGATGTGGGCCATATTCGGTATACCGTCGGTCAATGTCTTTTTGGTGTTGATTGAGCAGGTCTTGCATGAGTCCCTGCTCTGTATGAAAACCTGGACTGTACTCCAGTTCAATTTCAAGATCAGGGAGTAATTGACTCAAATCATTTTGAAAAAAAACATTCCATTGTTCCACAATACCTAGGCGCTGAGAGTGCAAAATTTCACCATAATCACTCAGCATTTTGTTCCAAGGCTCTAAATCTGCCAAAGACAAATTCCGCCTAGTTTTAAGTAACGTATTACGCTGTTTTAATGCACGCGAATAATATTGCCACGCAAAATAAAATTCAGGTTCCACGTGGAACATCAACCAATCTAGAAGTTGGCGTCGTGGTTTTGCCCCATGATCAATAATATCGATACTTTGTGGATCTAGGTGCTGCAAAGGAAGTAATTTAGCAAGTTGGCCTTGGGTAGCCACTGTATCGCCATTGACCTTCATCAACTGCTCACCAGAGGCTAATTTTTGCATGCCAATTTTCTCAGTACTAGACTGTGCAAAGACAATCGCATCTTCGGCAGCATACTGAATATAATTTTTTGGAATATGGGTGCGGAACGACCGCCCTGTTGCAAGCAAATGAATTGCTTCCAGAATTGAGGTTTTTCCAGAACCGTTCGCGCCATAAAATATATTAAACGGCTGCAACCCTTGGAGTGCAACCGTTTTTAAATTACGCACACGTTCGATATTTAAGCGCGTAAGATGCATATTAGATAGCCAAACTATACACGCATCGGCATAACTACATAAGTTTGATCAGTATGTACAGGGTCTTGAACCAAAACTGACTGATTCGCCTCACTCATACTCATATTTACGTCATCGCCATCAAGTACACCCAATACTTCAAGTAAATATTGCGCATTGAATGACATTTCGAGCGGTACATTTTGATATTGAATAGCTAAATCTTCAATGGCCTCATCTTGCTCAGGGTTATTCGCACGAAGCTGTAAAGAATCCTGATTAAAATTCAAGAAAACACCACGCAACTTTTCATTACTCAAAATTGCGACACGCTGTAATGATTGCTTAAATACATCATGGCTAATTAATACATGTTTATCGCCACCACGTGGAATTACACGACGATAATCAGGGAATTTCCCATCGATCAATTTTGTAGTAAAACGAACAGTAATATCGCCCTGTTCCTTGTCACGACTTGGGGTATTGATGGTTACATTTAGCAATTCGCGACCAATCAACAATGTTAATTGTTCATCTTCAATACTCAGTAAACGCTGTAATTCACCCACAGCTTTACGAGGTACAATGGCCTGAACCAATTGAGACGAGGTAGAAGAAGCAGTAATTTCACAAAGTGCTAAACGATGACCATCTGTTGTTACTGCACGTAATTGATTTTCATCAATTTCCAATAAAGTACCTGTTAAATAGAAACGAACATCTTGTACAGCCATCGCAAAAGCAGTTTTTTCAAATAAACGCTTTAACTCACGTTGGGTTACCTGTACTTGAGTACCTTGACTATTTTCAGTCGTCAATAATGGATAATCTTCTGCTGGTAAAGTCCCTAATACAAAACGGCTATTACCAGACTTTAAAATACATCTTTGATCTTCAGTAATTTGTAAATCAATTAATGCAGCTGTAGGCAATGATTTACAAATTTCCATTAATTTACGGGCAGGGACTGTGGTTTCCCCTGCTTCAAGGCATGCCCCTTCTGTTAAAACAGTGCTCGCAACCAGTTCGACTTCTAGATCAGAACCCGTAATGGTGAGCGCCTGAGCATTAGTCTGAATTTTGACGTTTGAAAGAATATTCAATGTATGACGACGTTCTACCGCACCGACAACATGCGATAAAACATTGAGTAAACTTTCTTTAGCGATTTTCAAACGCACGATTCATTCCTCTAGCAACTTGGAGCAAATATTTCATTTTTTAGCTGTGTACTATGCTGCACTTACGTAGACTTTGCAACAAGGTCTTATTATTTCATTAACTCTGAAGTAGACGTAGTAGATTTTTATAATCTTCATCAAAAATTGGATCTTCTCCGCGCAGACTGGCTACTTTTTCACAAGCATGCATCACAGTACTGTGATCGCGCCCACCAAAAGCCATTCCAATTTCCGGAAAACTATCACCGGTCAACTCACGAGCAAGTCCCATTGCTAACTGACGTGGTCGAGCATAAATTCGAGTGCGTTTCGGCCCTACTAATTCTTTTAATGGGATACGGAAATATTCACTCACCACGCGCTGGATATTTTCTACACTAATTGTTCGTGCACGAATCGCCAACACATCTTTTAAAGACTCACGAACAACATCAAGGTCGATTGGCGCGCCTTTAAAACGGGAAATTGCAACGACTTTATTAAGCGCACCTTCAAGTTCACGCACGTTAGCAACAACTTGTTGTGCAATAAATAATGCACAATTTCGAGGTAAATCAACGCCGCTATTTTCCGCTTTCTTTAATAAAATTTCGATACGAGTTTCAATATCTGGTGGTTCAACACCTACTGAAAGTCCCCAAGAAAAACGAGAAACTAAACGTGGATCTAACTCTGTTAATTCTTTTGGATAACGGTCTGAAGTTAAAATAATTTGTTTAGATTCATCAAGTAAAGCATTAAATGTATAGAAGAACTCAACTAGACTCGCCTCTTTACCCGCTAAGAGATGAATATCATCGACTAACAATAAATCTAGAGAACGGCAGTTTTTCTTAAACTCTTCTACTTTGCCTTTTTGTAAAGAACTCACAAAATCCTGAACAAAACTCTCAGAAGTCATATACATCACACGAGCATTGGGTTTGGCTTGTAGTAAAGCATTGCCAACAGCCTGCATTAAGTGAGTCTTACCTAGCCCTGTAGGACCATATAAAAACAAAGGGTTATGTTGTGAAGCACCTAATTGAGTTAATACTTTTCTACATGTTTCAGCAGCCATCTGGTTCGAACGGCCTTCAACAAATAAAGAAAAAGTAAACTGAGGATTGAGTAGCTTCTTCTTCGCTGTTTTTGGATTGACCACACTATTCGCATGAGAACTAGAAACAGAATCGGGTTCTTTTTTTACTTTAATGCTTGGTGGTGGCGAACTTTGCAAAGCGGCCGTAGTGGTTGCTGGTTGTTCACTCGACGACAAAATGCTCCCAGGACGAGAATCAACAAAAATCTCAACCTGACGGACACGCCCTTCTGACAACTGCTCAGCCAATATAGAAATTAATTCTAAATGATTCTCTTGAATGTAACGCGTCCAATAAGGGTTAGGAGCATAGAGACGTAGTATCCCTTCTACTTCTTCAGCAACTAATGGGCGAATCCACATCGCAAAGACGTTATCAGAGAGCTCTTGTCGCAAGCGAGTTAAGCAGTCTGTCCAAAGCATGTGTATCCCCTATTTCTGCGTTTTTAAATTCAAATAATCTAAAGATTAACCCTTCCTAATGAGAAGGGGTCGCCATTCTAACCAAGTTATCCACATCTGTCATGACGAATTCGAGTAATTTTGCCTAAAAAGAAATCTCTTGTGAATAATTTTAAATTCAAAACCGCTTGTGTATAACTTTTTGCACAACCTGTGGATAAATTACCACATAAACTTATCCACAATCCATAAATATAATAAAAACAGAGTTATCAACAACCCAAACACATGTTTTTTAAATTTAAAAGTGCGTAATCCACAGAAAAAAGAACCCCTAATAAGAATAAATATAAATTTTAAAATTTGAATTTATTTAATAAGGGGATGATCTTTTGTGGATAACTACAAAATATGAATTTAAATTCAAATGCAGCAAATCAAAGCCAAGATGATATCTTGTTTTGTTGATAAGTATGTATATAAGGTGTGTATATAATAAAAGTTCTAATTAAAATAGACAATTAGTTTGTGTATAACTTTAAAAACAATATATTGCACTGAATTATGACAATCATAAAAAAGAAGTAGAGAGATTAAAATTTGGGTTAAATACAAAACTTTCTTGGTTTTTCATTGACAGAGTAAACATTGCACAATAAAATCGCGGACCTTATAAAAGATCATTTTTGGGAGTTTCGATATGAAACGTACTTTCCAGCCATCTGAATTAAAGCGTAAACGCGTTCATGGTTTCCGTGCTCGTATGGCAACTAAAGCTGGTCGTCAAGTATTAGCTCGTCGCCGTGCAAAAGGTCGTCATAGCTTAACTGTTTAATACCGTTACGCTGACCAGACTTGGGTGTGATGACACTTTACAATTTTAGCACAGATGTGCGAATACGCTGTGCTGCAGATTATAAAAGTGTATTCGATGGTGCGCTTTTTAAAGTGCATCAACCCCATTTTTTATTTCTTGCAAAATTAACCGAACAGCCTAATAGCCGTTTGGGTATTGTCGTTGCTAAGAAAAAAGTGCGCCGTGCGCATGAAAGAAATCGAATAAAACGTCTTGCTCGTGAGAGCTTTCGTCTACACCAACCGAATTTTGGATCAGACATAGATATTGTGGTAATGCCGAAAGTCGGTATAGAAGCGATTACGAATGCTGAGCTATATCAACAATTAGATTTTGCTTGGCAAAAATTACAGCGCTTAGCAAAAAAACATTCTAAAGTTGGCACAAACTCGCAGAATTAAGAGATAGCCAATGGTTCGTTATCTACGTTGGTTGATTCGACTGTATCAAATTGCGATTAGTCCGCTTCTTGGACCCCGTTGTCGTTATATTCCGACCTGTTCCCAATATGCGATAGAAGCATTGCAAACTCATGGTGCGATAAAAGGCGTTTGGTTATCTTCTAAACGGATTTGTCGTTGTCATCCGTGGGGAGGATCTGGATATGATCCAGTACCGCCAAAAGCAATTCGTTTTATTTCGTTTCATCAAATAGATTCTCAAACGCATCATGTTGCTGTACCCTTTCGTGATCGTTTACTGAAGCAAAATCTCTCTAACCATTTGGGGTAATAGATATGCAACAATGGGCCAGGTTTGCAATTCTCGGGGCCATGTTTGTCACCGCATATTTGCTCATTTTGGCTTGGCAAAAAGATTATGGAAATGCTGCAACTGCACCGCAAAAACAAGCGGCGGCTGTAAGTTCACATGAAGTATCTGCTGATTTGCCAAATGCTAAAAATGCAACAGTGGCTTCCGATGTGCCACAAGCAAATATTGCGCAGTCACAAACCACAGATGCAACTGCACCTGTGAATCAACAGCTTATTTCAGTACAAACTGACCTTTACCATATTTGGATCAATCCAAAAGGTGGTGATATTGTTCGTATTGAATTACTCTCACACGACAGAAGCAAAGACAGCAATCAGCCATTTGTTATGCTTGAAAATGATGCCAAGCGTACATATGTTGCTCAATCTGGCTTAATTGGTTTGAATGGACCAGATAGCAGTCGTGGTGGTCGTCCATTATATGCTGTTGAAAAAACATCATATACTTTGGCTGATGCTAAAGGTGTGCAGGATCAAAAGGGTCAATCTGAAAAAGTTTTAAACGTTCCGATGGTATTTAAAACACCAGAAGGCGTTGAAATTATTAAAACTTTTACCTTTACTCAAGGGCAATATCCAATTGTTGTAAGACATCAAGTGATTAACCGTAGCCAACAAAGCTGGCAAGGTCAGATGTTTGGACAATTAAAGCGTGATAACTCTGACGATCCTGGTAAATCTTCTCAAGGTATTTTCACTCTAGGAACTTTCTTAGGTGGAGCTTGGGGGACGCCTGATTCACATTACAACAAGCTTAAGTTTGCTAATTTCTCAGAAGAAAAAGTAAGCACCGAAGCGAAAGGTGGATGGGTTGCGATTGTTCAGCATTATTTTGTAAGTGCTTGGATTCCTGGGAATCTTAAACTGACTCAAGCAAATGGTCAGCCTTATGTAGCTAAACTTGAATCTCGTCAATCTGCTGATCATATGAATATCATTGGTTTTACCTCACCAGTGATTAATGTTCCGGCAGGCACTTCAATGGAAGTGGACGCGAAACTTTATTCAGGTCCAAAAGTACAATCTGAATTAAAAGATTTAGCGGTTGGCTTGAATCAGACTGTTGATTATGGCTGGTTATGGCCGATTGCCAAGTTATTGTTCTTAGGTCTTCAATTCTTCCATAGCATTGTGGGCAACTGGGGATGGTCAATCATCTTACTTACCGTTATGGTGAAGATGATTTTGTGGCCTTTATCTTCAAAAAGTTATCGTTCTATGGCGAAAATGCGTGTGATTGCACCAGAAATGCAACGCATGAAAGAAGAGTTCGGTGAAGACCGTATGCGCTTCTCGCAAGAAATGATGGCTTTATACAAACGTGAACAAGTGAATCCTCTTTCAGGTTGTTTACCGTTGTTGCTACAAATGCCAATTTTCCTTGCTTTGTACTGGGTACTCATGGAAAGTGTGGAATTACGTCACGCACCATGGTTAGGCTGGATTCAAGACTTGTCAGCAATGGATCCTTGGTTCATTTTGCCGTTGATCATGGGTGCTACCATGTTTGCACAGCAAATGTTGAACCCGCAACCAGCCGACCCAATGCAGGCCAAAGTGTTCCGCATTATGCCGATTATGTTCACGGTATTTATGTTGTTCTTCCCTGCAGGTCTCGTGCTTTACTGGATTGTGAACAACAGTATTACAATTTTACAGCAATCGTTTATTAACAAGAGTGTTGCGAAAAGTCGTATAAATAAGACTGAATCAGCATCTTAATCGTTTAACTTTTGCTGAATAAATCCGCTTAAGATGGTAATCTTAAGCGGATTTTTCTTTGGCTGGATTTTAGGTTTTTAGGTGAATAATATGCAAAGTCAAACCACGATTGCCGCAATTGCAACGCCGCCAGGGCGTGGTGGTGTGGGCGTGATTCGCCTATCGGGGCCTAAGGCTTATGAAATTGCTCAAAACCTGACACAGAAAAACTTGCCTGAAGCACGTATGGCTGGGTTCCGTAAGTTTTATGATGCTGATGGAAGCATTATGGATGAAGGGATTGTTCTATGCTTTCCCAATCCGCACTCGTTTACAGGTGAAGATGTTGTAGAACTACAAGGTCACGGCGGTCCAGTCATTCAAAATGCATTGCTTGGTCGTCTATTTGAGCTGGGTGCAATCGCTGCAAAAGCGGGTGAGTTTTCCATGCGTGCTTTTGAAAATGGCAAGATGGACTTAGTGCAAGCAGAAGCGATTGCCGATTTGATTGATGCGACATCGCAAGCTGCTGCACGTTCTGCTGTTCGCTCTTTACAAGGCGCTTTTTCAACAAAAATTAATACCGTTTTAGAAAAACTGATCCATTTACGCTTGCATGTTGAAGCTGCAATTGATTTTCCTGAAGAAGAAATCGATTTCTTAGCAGACGGCAAAATTTTAGCTTTACTCGAAGATGTTCAGCAGTCAGTACATGCCGTTCAAACATCTGCGCGACAGGGCCAATTACTACGTGAAGGTTTACAAGTTGTTATTGCAGGTAAACCAAATGCGGGTAAGTCAAGCTTATTAAATGCGCTAGCTGGCGTTGAGCGCGCAATTGTGACCGATATTGCCGGTACAACTCGCGATGTTTTACATGAAAAAATTAGCTTAAATGGTCTGCCAATTACCTTAACAGACACCGCAGGTCTTCGTGAAACAGGTGACATTGTTGAAAAAGAAGGGATTCGTAGAGCAATCAAAGAAATTGAGCAAGCTGATTTGTTATTACTGGTTTATGATTTAAATCAAGGCGATGACCCGTTAAAACTCGCTCAAGAATATTTTGCTGAACATATTGAACCGCGCCGTTTAATGTTAATTGGTAATAAATGCGATTTAACAGGTCAATTAGCTGAAATAAATGATTTTCAAGGGTTCCGCCATATTACCGTTTCGGCAAAACAAGAGATGGGCGTACAAGGCCTTGTAGATGCGATTACAGCGCATGCAGGCTTCCACCCTGAGGAAGACACCTTTATTGCGAGAACACGTCATTTAGACGCAATGAAGCGCACACAGCTCTATCTTTCAGAAGCACATGAGCAACTCGTTGTGTTTAACGCAGGTGAACTGGTCGCTGAATCACTGCGTCTTGCTCAAAATGCTTTAGGTGAAATTACTGGTGACTTTAGCGCCGATGATCTATTAGGCAAAATCTTTGGTTCGTTTTGTATTGGAAAATAACTAAAAAACTCTGAATGATGCACATGGTTGTGTCGTTCAGTTACCTCGTTAACCGTATCTTTTTAGAACCTTTAAAAACTCATCTAACTCATTCTGATCAACCAGTGCTTCTTTGAGCACATGGTGATGTAAGTGTTGTTCCATCAATTCACTCATCAAACCGTTTATCGCACCTTTAATTGCAGCAACTTGTTGCAGTATTTCTATGCATGAAATATCAGGCTGTTCAACGGCATGCTCAATACTATTAATTTGCCCTTTTAGTCGTTTTACACGATTAAGTATTTTTTTATCCTGACCAATGTGACTCATCTGTGTTCTCTTGTATAATTCAATATACTGGTATGGAGTATATTGGGTTTAAATTTTATGCAGGATCATAGTGTATCACGTCATTATCAACATCAGTTCGATGAGAGTTTTTAAAGCTGTTTATGTTCCACGTGAAACATTGGCATAACTGAGTGTGAGTTTGGTTATAACTCGGTAATCAGTTCTGTTTTCATAAGCTGAACTGATTAAAATGAGTTCCTCTCCTACCTATGAGTTGGTTCTATGCTTAAAAAATTAGGAATATTGGCCTTAGTTAGCTTAACGACGAGTTTAAGTTTCGCTAATGTCGATACTGTTAGGGACAATATTAAAAAACAATATCCTAATTTGAAAATTAGCAATATTCAGAAAACCGAAATGCCTGGGTTATATAGCGCTAATCTGGATCAACAAATCATCTATGTTGGCGAAGATGGTCAGCATATGCTTATTGGTTCTATGATTCGATTGAAAGATCAGAAGAATTTGACTAAAGATCTGGTGTTAGGACAGAACTCAATTGACTGGAAACAACTTCCTTTAAAAGATGCGATTAAAACGGTTAAAGGCAATGGACAACATGTTTTAGCAGTATTTTCTGATCCAAACTGCCCTTATTGTAAGCAGCTCGAGCCTGAACTCGACAAGTTGAAAGATGTGACCATTTACACGTTTATTTATCCTTTGAAACCGCAGTCTATTGTGGTTTCTAGACAAGTTTGGTGTGCGCCGAATCAATCCTATTCATGGAAAAAACTCATTCAGCAAGGTGTTAAACCAACAGTTACAAGTTGTGCTAACCCAATTGATCGTAATTTAGAGCTTGGAAAGAAATTAGGTTTTAATGGTACCCCTACCTTGATTTTTGCAAATGGATTTAAACTGATAGGTGCACGATCTGCCGAAGAAATTCAGGCAGTTTGGAAAGAATTAGGTCTATAAAATGAATTAAAAAAGCACCATAAGGTGCTTTTTTATTGCCTAAAAGTAATTAACTTTTTCGTGCAATTAAATTGTAAATAAAGAGAATAATGACTGCACCAATCACAGATGCGATAAAGCCCGCAGCTGAATTTTCTCCGTAAAGACCGAGTAATCGACCACCATAAGTGGCTAAAAGTGAGCCTGCAATACCAATAAGTGTAGTTACAATAAAACCTGCTTTATCATCACCCGGATGCAAAGCACGAGCGATTAAGCCAGCAAAGAAACCAACCACAATAGCGACAATAAGTGACCACATATTTGTTCTCCAGTTGTTTTTTTGATGAAGTTAATGATTTTGCTTCATATTCTATCGTGCGGCAGAGCTGTACGTTTTGTCTGTAGCAGATTGCGACTTTTTGTGTCTTTTTTGTTCGAAGCTCAGGTTTTATATAAAAAAATAGCACCGTGAGGTGCTATTTTTTTGAAATTTATAAACCAATTTCGCCAATAAATGGTAAGTGGCGATATTTTTGGTCGTAGTCTAATCCATAACCCACAATAAACTTGTCTTCAACTTCAAAACCTAAAAATTTCACTTCGAGATCAATTTCACGGCGAGATGGTTTACTCACTAACGTGCACAATTGAATCGAATTTGGTTCACGAGTTTGCAGCATTTCCATAACTTTGCTTAAGGTATTACCTGAGTCGATAATATCTTCAACGACCAGTACATCTTTACCGCGAATTTCACCATCAAGATCTTTTAAGATTTTAACATCTCGACTTGAAGTCGTACCGCCGCCGTAGCTAGACACTGTCATAAAGTCGAGTTCATGCGGTTTGGTAATCGTTCGGCATAAGTCTGCCATGAAAATAACAGAACCACGCAGTAGTCCAATCAGGACCAACTCTTTGTCACTATTTGCGTAGTGAGCGTTAATTTGCTCGCCGAGCTCTTTGACTTTTGCTTGAATTTCTTCGGTTGAAATCATGATGCTCATTGCAACAGTCATGTCAGATTCCTACAAGATATAAAAGAAAAAATAAAAAAGGTGTTGACCTGCAACACCTCTAAAATCTGAGTTAATGGTAAAATTTTAAAGCAAAATGACTTTTCATGCACCCTTTGATGACTCTGAAATTTTATCATTTTGAGCAATATGTCGATCCCGCTTCAATGCAAGAGCATATATTCCAAATAATAACAAAAACTTAACGGCCCGATTTTTATTAGGCTGTTTCTTTTTGATAAGCACGGTTTCCATAAATATAAGTCGCCTCAATATTACGGTCATCACCTAAAGTGAATAATGCAAACAGTGAATCTTCAACTGACTTTGATTTCGACTGACGAAGTTGTTGTAGTGCAGTTGGCTTTAGATTCAATACAACAAAATCTGCTTCTTTACCGATGTTGAAATTGCCTAACTGGTCGTGCAAATCAAGTGCTTTTGCGCCGCCTAACGTTGCATGATAGAGAGCTTCATAAGCTGAAAGTTTATCACCTTGTAATTGCTGAACCTTATAAGCCTCGTTAACAGTTTGCAGCAAACTAAACGATGTGCCTGCTCCGATATCTGTACCCAAGCCCACTTTCACTTGTTTTTCCCATGTCTTTTTCAATGGGAATAAACCACTACCTAAGAATAGGTTTGAAGTTGGACAAAATGCGATAGCCGATTGCGTATCATGCATACATTGCCATTCTTCATCTTCTAAGTGAACACAATGAGCAAACACGGAACGTTTGCCAGTTAGGCCGTAATGTTGATAAACATCTAAGTAGCCTGTTTGTTCTGGAAATAAAGATTTCACCCACGCGATTTCATCTTTGTTTTCACTTAAATGGGTATGTACATAAACATCAGGAAATTCTTGTTTTAACTGCCCTACTCTTTCTAACTGTTCAGGTGTAGAAGTTGGTGCAAAACGTGGGGTAATCGCATACAGAGCACGGCCCTTGCCATGCCATTTTTCAATGAGTGATTTGGTGTCGCTGTAAGCCGTTTCTGGTGTGTCACACAGCGCTTCAGGGGCATTGCGGTCCATGAGTACCTTACCGGCAATTAAACGCATCTGAACGCGTTCTGCGGCTTCAAATAAGGCATCAACAGACTCAGGATGAACTGTACAGAAAACCAGTGCTGTGGTTGTACCGTGCTTTAAAAGTTCCTGAACAAAGAACTGGGCAATTTCATTTGCATATGCTTTGTCTTGAAACTGGATTTCAGTTGGGAAAGTATAAGTATTGAGCCAACTTAAAAGTTGTTCGCCGTAAGCTCCTATCATTTCAGTTTGCGGAAAATGAATATGGGTATCAATAAAGCCGGGTACAATCAATTGTTCTGGGTAATGTTGGACCTCAACTCCTGCAGGAAGACGCGCTTGAGCTTCTTCCCATGTACCAAACCATTCGATTTTTCCATGTTCACTAATCAATACACCATCTTCTAAATAACGCACTTGATTTGGAATATCAGTGGGCTCTGAGACAGTTTGTTGGATATCTAAAAAACGACCACGCACAACGGTGGTATTTGCGATCAATGACATGGAAAGCCTTTATATTTTCACTTTTTTCGATTGATTGTACCCCAGTTATCCAATATTTAAACGGTATAACGTTTACTTAGTCCCCATTCAGCCAAAATCCGTCGATAAGTTGTTGATGAGCGGTCTGCTTCAAAATGTGCTTCCATCATTAAATCAAGTGGCAGGTCTTCAGGCTTTTGTGATTCGACCATATCTTGGTCTTCTGCAAAAATTTGGGCATTAAATGCATATACCTTTTCTAAATCGCCAGTTTGGTCAAAGTTACGGGTGAGCGGAACAAATAAACGGGTTTTATTACTTGAGATAGGACAGCAAGCATTTAAGATTTTTAAGACTCCACCTTCTGGAAAATCGACCGTAAGCACAGCTGAAAAAGGCGGATAGACATCAAAGGTGCGTTTCCATAAAAAGCCTTCTGGTTCGAGATGTTTTAGCTCATGCGGATAGTTACTGACATTGCTGATATAGACTGTTTTTAAGCCGTAGCTGGTACGTTCAGTATGATATTTGGGTACGACTGGATTATCGCGGCTGGCAAAAGCATTGTGATGTACCCATGCAAAATGTGCGACGTCGATAAATCCTTCAAGTTGACGTCCGCTAGAACCGCCAATATCGACAAAAGGTGGCAAAATTGATTGATGCTCAGCATGTTCCCAAGTATCTAACACAGGAATATTGGCTTGAGTAACGTCACGACTGTGAATACTGGTCCAAATCAGGCCATATCGTTGCACGACTGGAAATTTGGTTAGAGAAAAACGATCAGAAATTTTGGTCAACTCAGGTTGAGCTGGTATTTGGGTGCACTTCCCTTCGCTGTTATAGCGCAGACCATGATAGGGGCATACAATTTCTTCACCATCGACCCACCCTTTGGTTAAAGGTACGCCACGATGAGGACAAATGTCTCGGACCAGATGAATTTCGCCACTTTCTGTCTTATACAGGGCCATATTCACATCTAATAAAGTCACCCGTTGCGGTGCGGTAGAGACGTCTTGAATACGGGCAACTGGATACCAGTGACTCGATAAAATTTCCCAATCTTTTGCATCAAAACTGCTGTTACACGGCATAGCAAGCGGCGTTAACGTTGGAATAGCATTCATGGCATCGCTCCTTAAAAAAATCAGGGCTCTCGCGAGCCCTTAAAATCTAGGCTTTTTTCTTTTTAGGAGATGCAAAGAACTTGCCAATATTGATTTTTAATAAAGAAGATAAGATTGAAAGTATTGAAATACATAGGATTAGAGTATTATATTTTTGAATTTTCGTTCTAATTTAGCTTTAATAATGAAAGTTCATTATTCGGTATATATTTAAAATGCACTGATTAATTGCGAATTAAGCACAATAAAAAAGCACTTTAAAAGTGCTTTTTTATGTAGATCCGTTGATTGGATGAATTACGACTGCAACTGCTTTTTGTTGTGTCGCAATGATAGATAAGCAGTAATTGCTAACACTATTACGATAAAGCTTAACGAGATCCAGATTGGCATGTGGAATACATCAAGCAACAACATTTTTGCACCAATGAACAATAAGATGATGCCTAAGCCATATGGTAAGTAATGCAATTTAGACGCAGCGCCAGCAAGCAAGAAGAACATTGCGCGTAAGCCTAAAATTGCCATTAAGTTCGCTGTTAAAACAATAAACGGGTCGCTTGTTACCGCGAAAATAGCAGGAATTGAGTCTACTGCGAAAATCACGTCTGAAGCTTCAACCAAAATCAATACTAAAAATAACGGCGTTGCCCACAATAAACCATTTTGACGTACAAAGAATTTGTCACCTTCAAGTTGTGGCGTAATACGCATGTGCTTACGTAACCATTTTAAAGCTTTGATGTCTTCAATATTGGTTTCTTCTTCTTGGCCCTTTAAGAATTTGAAGCCTGTATATACCAAGAACGCACCAAAGATATAAAGCACCCAAGAAAACTCTTGAACAAACCACGCACCAATAAAGATAAAAAGAGTACGCAGTACAATTGCGCCTAATACGCCGTAGAGCAAAATTTTACGTTGTAGTGCAGCTGGAATAGCAAACGCTGCGAAAATCATTAACCAGACGAAAACGTTGTCAATTGCGAGGGACTTTTCGAGTAAGTAACCTGCGAAGTATTCCATTGTTTTTTGATTTGCTAAGGTCACACCAGCAGTTTGCTGTAGATACAACCATAAACCACCACCAAATAACATTGCGACGCTTACCCACGCCACACTCCAGTAAGCAGCTTGCTTAATTGAGACATCTTGGCCTTGCTTTTGTTTAAAGCCTAAGAAGTCCACTAAAAGCATGACAATGACAATGCCAAAGAATGCTATATACAGCCATAAATTGCCGATCGATTCCATAAATCCTCCATACATCCGGCAATTGGGCGTAAAAAAACCTCGACCAGTCGCCAGATGAATTAAAACATCTGTATCAACATGATCAAGGTCTTGCCTACATCATGAATTTCATGATGCTCAGATACCGACTTTTTAATAAAAGTGTATTGACGATATCTGACACATAACATTGCTGTTATGTTTGGAGGAGGCTACTCCCCTTGTCAAACTAAATTCTGTTTTGGATAAAACATATCCAATTTCACATAGAATGGCAGATTTTTTTATATTACGCAACTGAACTTAATGCCGTAGTTTTAATATAAAAAAGATCTACGGATTATTTAATCAAACCACGGTCTAAAAGCGGTTTGCATATAATCTGGTAAAGGTGAATAAAGAATGCAGTGAAGCGTGTACCGTAAGCATTCCAGAAGTAATAACCTGCTGTATTGACCAGTAGCGCGACAATAAAAGCCCCTAACATGTCTAACGGGAAATGCACACCTAAATAAATACGTGACCATGCCACCACAAATGATAAGGATAGAAGAATGATTCCAATTATTTTGCGCTGAGCAAACAAATAAGACAGAGCAATAGTGCTGAAAATCAGCATATGATTACTTGGAAAAGATGCTGTTGGCGCATGCTCAATAAACGTTGTGCCAACACCCATGACAAACGGTCTGGAGTGATGATAAAACAGAGAGATAACGTAACCCACTAAAAGCGACACGCAGGTCAAAAAGACAGATTTAACAACCCTATTTTTTAAATCTTGATCACCATAGAACCATAAAAATGTAAGGATGAATAAAAGAATATAGAGGAGATCATTAGCAAAAAAGATAGCAAGACGAATGATAAATGGACTCGCATCCTGAGCACCATTAATAACATGGAATAAGCTAAGGTTGAGTGTTTCTAAAGACATTCATATTCCAAACAAGAACAAAAACGTGGGCTATGATAAAGAATTAAGCCCAATGCCTTGATAAAGAATTGTCACAAAAATGAAATATAGTTTGTTTGTGAGTGAAAATTAAACAGCTAGGCCTAGATAATTTTTAATGCGTGTTCTGGGCGTTAATATTAAAGTGTTAGCGTGTTGGCACTTTATTCGAGAACGTTATTTTATGACTACTCAAGAAAAACAGAAAAAATTAAGTTTGAGGCCTTTATCTCCAAGAGATCCACAACAGCCGCATAGAGCAGCGACTCCTCTCGAATTATTGTTCGATTTAATTTTTGTGGTCGCGATTGCAACAGCAGGTCAGCAGTTACATCACGCGATTATTGAAAATCACCTCTGGCATGCGTTACCAAGCTACCTGATGGTATTTTTTGCGCTGTGGTGGGCATGGATGAATTTTTCATGGTTTGCTTCAGCTTACGATAATGACGATGCATTGTATCGATGCCTTACCTTTGTACAGATTGTGGGTTCATTGGTAATGGCCGCAGGGATTCCTGATGTATTTCGTAGTCAGGATTTTGACATAATGATCATCGGTTATGTGATCATGCGAATGGCACTCGTTACCCAGTGGTTGCGTGCAGCAAAATATGATCCTGCTCGGCGTATTACGGCTTACCGCTATGCGATAGGCATTGTATTGGTTCAGGTGGGTTGGCTCATTGCCAATTTCACACATGTACTCTCAGTCCCTTTATTTTTATTTGTGGCTGCGATGGAGCTATTTGTTCCCTACTATGCAGAAAAATATTCACCTACGCCGTGGCATCCACATCATATTGTAGAGCGTTATGCCTTACTCACGATTATTGTTCTGGGTGAATCAATCGTCGGTAGTTTTAATGCAATACGTGATTCCTTAGCCGCTCAGTCAATGAATATTCCTGCCGTTTTCTTAATGATCGGTGGATTGATGCTGATGTTTGCAATGTGGTGGGCTTATTTTGACCGGAGCGAACAACACCATCATTTTAAAGGTGTCCGCCCATTTGTATGGGGATACGGCCATTATTTTGTTTTTGTCAGTATTGCTGCGGTGGGTGCTGCGCTTGCTGCCGCTGTGGATGTCACAACCCATCATGCACATATTTCCGATTTATATATGGGAATAGTCGTTGCGGTGAGTGTAGTGCTGTATACGACCTGTATTTGGGGACTATATGAATTTGAATGTTTAACGGGGATCAGCAAATGGTTTTACCCTATTACAGCGCTCATTATTTTATGTATTCCGTTTATTTGTAATAACGTGGGATATAGCATTTTTGCGATGGGAATTGTCTATAGTTTACGTTTAATGGTTTCTAATAAATTTATGGCCAATATAGAGCCAGAAAAAGTTTAAAAATAATTGATATAAAAAAACGGGTTTCAATTTGAAACCCGTTTTTTTATTGAATCAGCTAAAGCGGAAGTTAAGCAGCTTTCGCTTTTAATGCGCTCATGAGTTTTTGATGTAATCCGCCAAAGCCACCATTAGACATAATCACAACGGCATCGCCCTCACCTGCTTCATTGACAATACGCTCAATAATTTCGTCAAGTGAACGACTGACTTTAGCATGATTAGAAGCGGCTTCAATCACGGGTTGTAAATCCCAATCTAAACCTTCTGGCTGATACCAGATGACTTCGTCTGCTAAGCGTGCTGAGTGTGCTAAGCCATCTTTATGACTGCCCATACGCATTGTGTTTGAACGTGGTTCGATAATGGCCCATAAACGGCGTTCACCTAAGCGTTTACGTGCGCCATCTAAAGTGGTGTCAATTGCTGTTGGGTGGTGAGCAAAGTCATCATAAACCTCAATACCATTGACTGTACCGAGTAACTCCATACGACGTTTTACGCCGCCAAAGTTAGACAAAGCTTCACAAGCTTGTTCAAGCGTAACACCTACATGTTGAGCGGCTGCAATCGTTGCCAAAGCATTAGCTACGCTATGTTGGCCTGTCATGGTCCATTTAACTTCGCCAACGACATTGCCATTTTCTAATACTTTAAAATGGCTACCATCAATTGAAATTAATTCAGCAGACAAAGCAGCTTTTTCATTCGCTTCTAGACTTGTACGAATCACTGGTGTCCAGCAACCCATTTCAAGCACTTCATCAATATGAGTTTCAGTAATTGGCGCAATAATACGGCCTTCACTTGGAATGGTACGAACAAGATGATGGAATTGCTTTTGAATTGCTGCTAGGTCATCAAAAATATCGGCATGATCAAATTCAAGGTTGTTTAAAATCGCCGTTTTTGGGTGATAATGAACAAATTTAGAACGTTTATCAAAGAAAGCAGAGTCATATTCATCTGCCTCAACGCAGAAGTATTTTCCACCGCCTAAACGAGCACTTTCACTAAAACCAAGTGGAACACCACCAATTAAAAAGCCTGGATTTAAACCAGCCTGATCAAGTACCCAAGCCAACATGGTTGTAGTCGTGGTTTTACCGTGAGTACCAGCTACACCAAGGACATGTTTACCTTGTAAAACATGATCGGCAAGGAACTGAGGACCAGAAATATATGGCAAGCCTTCGTTCAGCATATATTCCACAGCATCAATACCACGTTTCATGGCATTTCCGACAATAACCAAGTCTGGATGAGGCTGTAAATGACTACGGTCGTAGCCTTGCATGAGGGTAATGCCTGCGTTTTCTAACTGGGTAGACATTGGTGGGTAAACGTTTGAATCGGAACCGGTTACCTTATGTCCTAAATCACGAGCTAAAAGTGCTAAAGAGCCCATAAAAGTGCCACAAATACCCAAGATATGCAGATGCATTGCTCGCCTTCTCCACTGCTTTTGTACACAATATTCGTATGAATGACTGTGTGTTCATTATTGATAAATTTGCCAGCAACGATAGCAAGGCTAAACTCGAAAAGATAGTCAAAAATCGTTGTTGTTCTATGTGTTTGAGGCCCTGGCAAAAGCACATCTTTATTTTTTCGATTTAAGCTGAATTACAGTTTTATCTTTTATAATGTTTTGTATCTTTAGAATACTTAAATCATCGTGATGATGAAGGATGTGCCTTTGAATCCAACGGTTTTAGCTTTTGCTTTCTTAATTATTTCTAACTGCTTTATGACACTTGCATGGTATGGGCATCTTAAATTTTTACACCATGCTCCACTCTGGCAAGCGATTTTATTCGGTTGGATTATAGCCCTGCTTGAATATAGTTTTATGATTCCGGCAACTCGTATGCTGAGTGCACAAGGCTGGTTACTCGGTGAAATGAAAATTACACAGGAAGTGGTTACACTGATTGTGTTTGTACCGTTTATGATTTTCTTGTTTAAACAGCCATTTAAACTGGATTACTTGTGGGCGATGTTATGTCTATTTGGCTGTGTTTATTTTGTATTTAGAAGCCAATAATCCGCAATAGCTTGTATTGAATCATTGATTCTACTTTGCAATAAGCCATTGCTCTTCCAAATGCCTGATTATCTTGCAGGATGTATAAATAATATTAATAAAATTTGAGAATGTGTCATTGTTAAACCATGACATTTTTTGATGAGATTAAAAATATTCGCAGAGCTGGTCAGTTAAATTTTCGTGAAATGAAAAATCAGTCTATAATAATGGGCTTCCGAACCATTTAAAACTTGGCTCTCGTCGAGATTTATCTTCTTTTACTTTTGTCTCTGGAACATTAGCAATGAATGCGGCCGCAGCACAAGACGCTCAACCTCTCGTTGGAATTATTATGGGTTCTCAATCTGATTGGGCAACTCTCGAAAACACAGCCAATATGCTGAAACAGCTTGGTGTCCCATTTGAAGCGGAAGTGGTATCTGCTCATCGTACTCCAGATCGTTTATTTGAATATGCAGAAACTGCGCGTGATCGCGGTATTCAAGTGATTATTGCTGGTGCAGGCGGTGCAGCACATTTACCTGGAATGTGTGCCGCAAAAACTGATTTACCAGTTTTGGGTGTGCCAGTTAAATCATCAATTTTAAATGGCGTAGATTCTTTGCTTTCAATTGTACAAATGCCAGCTGGTATCGCCGTTGGTACTTTAGCAATTGGTCCAGCTGGTGCGACGAATGCTGCAATCATGGCAGCACAAATCTTAGGTTTAACTCGTCCTGAAATCGCAAAAAATGTTGCTGATTTCCGTGCTGCACAAACTGATAAAGTTGCAAGCAAAAATATTCCGGGTCAGGTGTAAGAGGCTGAGATGGATAAAACTATCGGTATTTTTGGTGGTGGGCAACTGGGCCGAATGATGGCTCAAGCGGCGTTACCATTAAATATTCAATGTACTTTTTTTGAAGCAAATACAGATTGTCCAGCAGGTGTTTTAGGCCAAGTCTTTTCTAGCCAAGATAAGCAAGGCTTAAAGCAGTTTATTGAAAGTGCTGATGTTTTCAGTCTTGAGTTTGAAAATACACCCGTTGAAGATGTGGATGTTTTAACACAAACCAAAACATTGCACCCTCCCCGTGTTGCTTTAGCGACTGCGCAAAATCGCTTGTCAGAAAAAGCATTGTTTGATGAGCTTAGTATTCCTGTTGCGCCGTATCGTGCTGTAGATAGCTTAGAAAGCTTGAAAAAGGCTGTTGCTGAGCTTGGTTTGCCGATTGTGCTTAAGACTGCAACTGGTGGATATGACGGTAAAGGTCAGTTTGTACTTCGTTCAGAAGACCAGATTGATACTGCTTGGGCTGAACTTGGTCCTGCAAAAAGTCTAGTTGCCGAAAGCTTTGTTAAATTCTCTCGTGAAGTTTCAATTATTGCGGTGCGCGGGCAAAATGGTGAAGTAAAAACTTGGCCATTGGCTGAAAATCACCACCATAATGGTATTTTATCGCATTCAATTGTTCCAGCACCGAATAGCGAAGCTTTGCAACCTGTTGCTCAAGATTACATTACTCGTTTGTTGAATCACCTCAACTATGTGGGTGTGTTAACTCTAGAGCTGTTTGTGACAGAACAAGGTTTATGTGCAAATGAGATGGCACCGCGTGTGCATAACTCAGGTCACTGGTCAATTGAAGGCGCTGTTTGTTCACAGTTTGAAAACCATATTCGAGCTGTTGCAGGTCTACCATTAGGTTCAACAGACGTTGTTCGCCCAACGGTTATGATCAATATTATTGGTCAGCATCCTAAAACTGAAGATGTACTTGCCTTAAATGGTGCTCATCTACATCTTTATAACAAGTCTGAACGTGCTGGCCGTAAATTAGGCCATATCACTTTAATGCCTGTGGATAGTAATGAATTGACGACCTTATGCCGTCAATTGGCGAAAATTTTGCCAGAACCACTCGCTCTAACAGCAGATATGACCCTTTAAATACTTTTGATTTTGCAAAAAAGCGATCTTCGGATCGCTTTTTTTATCTTTTAAATTTAAAAAATAATAAATTATGAGCATTTTGGGTTTGTGGATAACTTTTTATAGGAATTTTTGAATTTAAATACTGCTGGTATTTTTAAATTTAAAAAGTGAAAACTAGTTTTTACATTGTTTTGAATTTAAAGTTAGTTATCCACAAGAGCGTTTGATTTATAATTGATGATAGAACTCATGGTTTTTGAATTCAAAACTAATGAGGTTTGTTGAAGTGTTTTAAATTCAAAATAACGTGGCAAGTTTGAATTTAAAACATGGGTCGATTTTTGAATTTAAAAATATAGATTGTTTGGTTGATCGGATTTGCTGTGTCATCAAGAATAATGAAATATAGAATAGAATCAATAAATAGCGCTGTTTTTGCTCGATTGTGGATAAGTTTGTCCACAGAAACACCTGTGTTGTAGTTTAAATTTAAAGTAAGGTTTTGAATTTAAACTCTGCGCTAATATTTTGAATTCAAAACTGGTGATGCACTTCAGAGAAGTTTTAAATTCAAAATAAAGTGAGAAATTTGAATTTAAAACATTGGAAATGATTTTAAAGAAGAGATTTTGAATTCAAATTTACGTTTTCTCTCTGAAATTTTAGACTCATAATGGTATGGTACTTAAAAATTTAAATTCAAAAATTGAAACTGGGATAATATGCGACGTTTTTCTTGTATTGTTGGCTCTGTATTTTTAGCAATGACTCAGGCTCAAGCAGAGCTGGTAATTAATGGTTCTACTTCTACAATATCTAGTAATGCGACTGTTCCTGTAACGAACAGTAATACTTATACGCCTAATAATAATTTCCAAAGTTGTTTGGCAAATTTACGTTCTCAAGCAATTGCTGCTGGAGTCTCGGGAACAACTTATGACCGTTATACGCAAAACTTAACACCAGATTACTCGGTTATTGATAAATTAAACTATCAACCAGAATTTTCGACACCAATTTGGGATTATCTTTCTGGCTTAGTCGATGAAGAGCGTGTTGAGCTTGGAAAACAAAAACTAACGCAATATCGCGATGTTTTAAATCGTGCTTCTCAAACCTACGGCGTGCCACCCGAAACAATTGTCGCAGTGTGGGGGGTAGAAAGTAATTTTGGTGATATTTCTGGAAAATATCCTTTATTACAAGCACTCGGAACTTTAAGTTGTGAAGGTCGCCGACAAAGTTATTTCCGTACTGAATTTTTTGCCACCATGCGTATTTTACAACGTGGTGATTTAACTGAAGATCAATTGAAAGGTTCTTGGGCTGGGGCGTTTGGACATACACAATTTATGCCATCGACCTATGAACGTTTAGCTGTTGATTTTGATGGAGATGGTCGTCGCGATTTAGTGTCGAGTACTGCAGATGCATTAGCATCAACGGCTAATTTCTTGAATAAAGCTGGTTGGCAAACAGGAATGCCATGGGGTTTTGAAGTAAAAGTTCCTCAAGGCATGTCAATTGATGGAGAAGGGCGACGCTCAAAGAAAGCATTAAGTAGCTGGAGTGCGCGAGGAGTAACGCGAATTGACGGCTCTCCACTGGTTCAAGGGGCTTTATCTGGCAGTACTTCGGCAGGTTTAATGGCGCCAGCAGGTGTAAATGGTCCAGTATTTTTAGTATTTAAGAATTTTGATGCTATCTATAGTTATAACGCAGCGGAAAGTTATGGTCTTGCAATTGCCCATTTATCTGATCGTTTAAAAGGCGCTCGTCCTTTTGCAACATCTTGGCCAACTGATGATCAGGGAACTTCACGCGCGGAACGTCGTGAAATCCAACAATTTTTGATTAACCGTGGTTACGATATTGGTGCAGTTGATGGTCTTATTGGTGATAAAACCCGTGTAGCCATCCGTCAGGAGCAGACTCGTTTAGGTTTAAATCCAACAGGACGGGCAGGGCAACAAATCTTACGCGCATTTCGCCAAGAACAAGCCCAAAAAATGATGCAATAAACTGAAAAGAATAAAAAGGTCTGCACATGCAGACCTTTTTAATAAGTACTTATATAAGATTACTAATCTAATTTTACCGCTTCCAAAATATCAAAAATAACTGAAGTGACATCTTGGCTTAAATCTCGATCATTAAAGATTTCATACGCAGTGATCGTAACATCTGTATCACTTGGTAATTGCTTTTGTTCTTCTTCAATTAAATGTTCAATCGGTAACAGAGTCTGTTTCACTTCAAGATGTAGAATATCTTTATATTCGATATTTTCATCTTCAAGCTCAATTTCATGCTCATTGAAAAAGGGAATTAGAATAGAATGGAGGTATGGTTTAATTTCAATAATATCAAACAGTTCAATATCACGTGTTTGTTCAATTGTGCTGATGTGATCATTTACTTCAATCAGGATATGGTAATAACTCATCTTGATCTCCATTCTATTTTAGTTAGCTCTTATGACCACAATAACATGACTTTGATATGAATTTCGATGTATCTATCTAGAAATAGATACATCATTTTATATCAAGTCCTTAATTATTGAGGTAAAGCACTTAATAGATTGCGATCAGCATCGGTAAGGCCAGTGACTTTTGTATCACCATCTTTACGAACTGAGTACATCAATGCATTTGGTTGATCACTATGTTTTAAACCAAGCGCATGTCCTAACTCATGAGCAATCGTTAAACGCAAATCATCAATAGATTTAAACTCATAAATCACAATTTGTTTGCCGTTGTAGATACCTTTTTTAAAGACATCAGCTTGAGCATTTTGCTTAAATTGGTTCAATGAATCATTGAACTTATTATTAATCTGATTGAAGTGAGTAACTTTGGTATTCAAATCTTTAGCTTGCTGATTATATAGAGCAATTTCTTTTTTTAAATCAACAGTTTGTTTTTGCAAATCTTTCTGAGTTTTAGCCAAAGATTTCGCACTATATTCAGGTGCTAATTTGCCTTGGTTAAGCTGTATCATTTGCTCGTCAAGATTTTTCAATTTGCCATTCAAAATCTGCTTTTTATTTTCAAGGTCAGATTGAGTTTGACCAAGTGTTTGTTTCAATTGCTTAATTTGTTGCTGTTCATCAATTACACGTTGCTGTTCTTGCTGAAATTGAGCTGCAATTTTTTGACGCTGTTCAGAACGACTTTGACCATTATCGTAAACTAGACGAATTTCTAACTTTGCATTTGGATCATAAGTAAAATAATCTTGGCCAGTGCCTTGTTTCCAAATATCCGCAGCTTGTTGGCTAATCTGGATTAATTGATCTTGGCTTAAACCAAAACGTGGATCAACTTCAGCAATTCTATAAGTCAGATGCTGACCAGCTTTTTGCTGAATTTGAGGATGAGCTGGAGTAGCAAGATGAGCATTAGCCTGAAAATTAGAAAAAGCAAAGGCTACGCCTAGTAACAAAGATGTTAAACGCATAATCGACGGGAGAGATTTAAAAAAAACGTATTATAAGAATATAAAGTGAAAAATCAATCAAAAAATGTACAATTTCGATAAATAAATGAGACTTTAGTCTCATAATTTTTTACAAAATGCCAAATTATTTTTTAGAAAAAATTTAATATTCTTGGTTTAGTGTAGTTTTTTTAATCATTTAACTTTAATGATTTTCCTTAATTGAACTATAAATTGAGCCTAATAACTCTAAATCTGAATCTGTTAATTTGAAATTATGGATATCTTGCTCTTTTAAACGGGGATACATTAAAGATTTGGGATCAGTAGTATGTTTTAGTCCTAATGCATGGCCAAACTCATGAGCAAGGGTTAAACGTAAATCATTTAAAGAAGCATAACCATAAATTTGAATTTGGTTTTGGCTGAATAAGCCTTTATGGAAGGGTTGAATACTGGCTTTTTGCTCTAGCTTAAATTGTGTCATTAAAGTTGTTAAATCACTTTGCTCTTGATTTAGTTTCTTGATTTTTGTATTAAGTATTTGAATTTTAAAATTTAAATTATTTGATTCGTTTTGCAGATTTTCAGACTTTTGCTGTAGCTGATTTTGCTGCTCTTTTAACTTATCAGCACGATAGTATCGATGTTCCCCTTGATTAAAGCGTATTACGTCTTGTTGATATTGCTCAAACTCAGCTTTCAGGCTGATCTTTCTTTTGTTTAAATCAGACGATAGCTGATCAATTTCTTGTTTATTTAAAATAATTTCTTCATTTTTAAGACGCCATACTTCCTGCTTTTGCAAAAGTGCATTCAAATTTTCTTGTTGCTCGCTTTTCATCAGTTGATGATCATCATAAATTAAGTTAATTGATAACTCTGCTTCTGAATCATAGATAAAATAGGTTTTTCCCGTCTCTTTGTGCCAGATTTCAGCAGCTTGTTGGCTTACTTCAATAAGTTGTTCTTTAGTGAGTTGAAATCGTGGATCAATAAAAGCAATTCGATACTTTAAAGGTTGATTAGAGGAACCCATTGCTAGATTATTTTGAGCAAAGCTTGTCGTTTGAAAGCTTATGCATAAACATAAGCTTAATCCCCACCATAGAATTTTTTTCATGGAAAAATAAAAAATATAAATAAATCTTATTGTTAGCTACTTAATTTAATTCGTCAAAATGATAAAAAGTGCAGGAGAGTAGGTGGCTTTGTGACCGTGGTAGAAAAATTCAAAAAGATGTTTTTATATTTGGCAATAATGGAATAATTAATGTAATAAGTAACAATGTATTTTAGTTTAGAAAATCTTTTTTATAATGAATAGATTAATTTTTATAATTGACCTTTTTGACATTAAATAATTTAAAAATATATGAAAAAACGTATTGTTATTTTTTGTAACCAATAAAAAACCGCGCCTAAGCGCGGTTTTTTATTAAAGAAACAAATTATTTTTTGTCATCTTTAACTTCAGTAAATTCTGCATCTACAACACCATCATCAGCTTTTTGTTGACCTGCATCGCCACCTTGGAATGCATTTGGATCAAAGCCTTCAGCACCACCAGCTTGCTGTGCTTGTTCATAAGCACGTTGAGTGATAGGCATCAAGATGTTTTGTAAAGCTTCAGTTTTAGCTTTGATTTCTTCAACATCATTTTCTTTAGTTGCTAATTCAAGTTCAGAAACCGCAGTACTTACAGCTGTTTTTTCATCTTCAGTAACTTTGTCACCAAGATCTTTAACTGCTTTGTTCGAGCTTGAAATCAATGCATCAGCTTCGTTACGAGCTTTTGCAAGTTCTTCAAACTTACGATCTTCTTCAGCATTCGCTTCAGCATCTTTAATCATTGCTTCGATTTCAGCATCAGACAAACCTGAGTTTGCTTTAATCTGGATCGATTGCTCTTTACCAGTGCTTTTATCTTTAGCAGATACTTTCAAGATACCATCAGCATTGATGTCGAAAGATACTTCAATTTGTGGCACACCGCGTGGAGCAGGCGGAATGTCACCTAATTGGAAGTTACCCAACAATTTGTTTTGTTGAGCCATCTTACGTTCACCTTGGTAAACAGAAATGTCTACAGCAGGCTGGTTGTCAGCAGCAGTAGAGAACACTTGTGATTTCTTCGCAGGAATCGTCGTGTTTTTCTCAATGATTGGTGTTAATACACCACCCATTGTTTCAATACCTAAAGTTAATGGTGTTACGTCTAATAAAAGAACGTCAGTTTTGTCACCAGACAATACCGCACCTTGAATCGCAGCACCGATTGCAACTGCTTCGTCAGGGTTCACGTCTTTACGTGGCTCTTTACCAAAGAATTCTTGTACTTTTTGTTGTACAAGTGGCATACGAGACTGACCACCAACCAAGATTACGTCAGAGATGTCAGAAGTCGAAAGACCAGCATCTTTAAGCGCGATACGGCAAGGCTCAATTGTACGAGCAACTAAATCAGCAACTAAACCTTCAAGTTTTGCACGAGTTACGTTGATCACTAAGTGTTTAGGACCAGTTGCATCGGCAGTGATATATGGAAGGTTGATTTCAGTTGCATTCGATGAAGAAAGCTCGATTTTTGCTTTTTCAGCAGCTTCTTTCAAACGTTGTAACGCAAGTGGATCATTTTTCAAGTTCACACTTTGTTCTTTCTTAAATTCTTCAACCAAGAATTCAATTAACGCGTTATCAAAGTCTTCACCACCAAGGAAAGTATCACCATTTGTTGATAACACTTCGATTTGTTGGTCGCCATCAAGATCTGCGATTTCAATGATTGATACGTCAAAAGTACCACCACCTAAGTCGTAAACAGCAATTTTACGATCGCCTTCTTTTTTGTCCATACCGAACGCAAGTGCAGCAGCAGTTGGTTCGTTAATGATACGTTTAACGTCTAAGCCAGCGATTTTACCCGCATCTTTAGTTGCTTGACGTTGAGCATCGTTAAAGTAAGCAGGAACAGTAATAACTGCTTCAGTTACTGTTTCACCTAAATAGTCTTCTGCAGTTTTCTTCATCTTTTTCAAGATTTCAGCAGAGATCTGTTGAGGTGCTAATTTTTTGTCGTTTACTTCAACCCAAGCATCACCATTGTCAGCTTTGATGATTTTGTAAGGTACAAGACCGATGTCTTTTTGTACCGCTTGATCTTCATAACGACGACCAATTAAACGCTTAATAGCGAATAATGTATTTTTAGGGTTAGTTACTGCCTGACGCTTAGCACTTTGACCCACTAAGATCTCGCCATCCTTATAAGCGATGATCGATGGGGTTGTACGTGTGCCTTCAGCGTTTTCGATTACTTTTACTTTATCGCCTTCAAGTACAGCAACGCATGAGTTGGTAGTACCTAAGTCAATACCAATAATTTTTGCCATGTGACGTTTTCCTCAAAAATTCTTTTGCAATGTTTTTGCTTGTTATCCGATATGAGAGTGAATCTATTTTTTTCAAGCATTTTAGCTAAAAAAAATCTAAAAACTCTCAAAAATTTACTTATTGACCGACCATAACCATAGCAGGGCGCAATAAGCGGCCATTTAAGGTATAGCCTTTTTGTAAAACAGTACCGATTTCATTCGCTTTAGCATTTGGATCAATACCAACTGCTTGATGTAACTCTGCATTGAAACCATTTTTAGTGTCAGCTTCTACAACGCCAAATTTTTCAAGCGCAGTTAACAGCGACTTCAATGTTAATTTGATACCTTCAAGTACTGGTGTTTCTTCATCACCCGCCGCTTGAATTGCGCGTTCTAGATTGTCTACAGAATCCAGTAATTCTTTTGCAAACTTTTCAAGCACAGTTTCCTTATGCTTTTCAGACTCACGTTGAATACGCTCTACACTTTTTTGTGCTTCGTAGACAGCATTCGCTGTACGTGCTTTTTCAAGTTTAAGACTTTCTTCTAATTTAGTGATTTGCGCTTGTAAAGATTCAACGGTAACGTCGTTTGCTTGCTCTACACCTTCAGCCTGAGTTTGCTCATTAGATTGCTCTGCTTGCTCGTGTTGAATGTCTTGAGCTTGCTCATTTTGCTCATTAGCCATTGATGATCTCCGTTTAAATGGGTTTTTAAACATGTACAGTCCTTTTGGCATCAGCATTTACTGGGTAAAACCTGAACTGCCATGCATATGCTGTAATTCATTAATAGCTATGAAGTATGGGCATTGCCTAAAAATTCAAGCGTACACGGCAATTTAAAACTTTTAATTTTGCGGTTTTAAGTAAAAATCTAAATTTTCGATCATAAAAGCAATAAATTCCTGCGTTATTTTGGGTAAATGTTGCCTCGATGCATATACCACTGACAAACTTAATTCCGGAGCTGAAAAGTTTTTAAATAAAGGAACTAGGCGTTTTTCTTTTAAATCTTTTTTAACTAATAGTGAAGGTAACATTGCTACACCTTGGGCATGTAGACACATGTCATAAACAGCATTTACATCATTACTTTTAAAGGTAACGTTCAAAGGATAATTCTGTGGTTGGTGCTCTTCATCAAAAAGAGTCCAGTACTGATGCTGGCTATGGTGAGTTAAACATTCATATTGAATAAGTTGTCTTGGGTGAGAGAGGGGGCTGTGCTGCTTTAAATAATCAGGATGAGCGCAGAAAACGGACTCGATTTGACATACAGGTCGTGCAATTAATCCATCTGCAACTTTTTGCGTTATACGTAAAGCTAAATCGACCTGTGCATCAATCAAGTCAATTGTATTTTCAGTAAGATATACGTCAAATTGAATATGTGGGTGCTGCTTTTTAAATTGACGAATACATTCCCCAACACCTAATTGGAATAAAAATAAACCACAGGTAAAACGAATCGTACCATTATGTTGTTCGGGTGCTGCCAGCTCTTGCAGAAGTTGTTGTTGCTGTAAAATATTTTCGCAGTAGAGTAGGGCTTTTTCACCGGCCGGAGTGAGAGATATTTTTCGGGTATTCCGCTGAAATAGTCGAGTTGAGAATGTGTGCTCTAGGTGCTCAAGATAGCGAGAAACCATGGCACGGGAATAATTAAGATGTTCGGCGGCTTTGGTTAAATTGCCATGTTGAGCAATAGAAACAAAGACATGTATGGCTTTTAATGTATCCATATGCTTTATCATTATTACAAGATATGCAACAGTTTATCTTAATTTAGTGCGTTTATCTTACAGAGATTGCAATTTAAAGTATTCCTCATGAAATTGGAGAATACATAATGAAATTTTTTAAATTAACTGCTTCAGCCCTAGCAACTGCCACAGCTTTGACAATGGCTTCCTCAGCTTTTGCGCAAGATCTAAAAATCCAAAGTTTTCTGGCTAAACCCGAACATTTTGGCGTGACTTCTACTTTAATTGAAGGTGATAAAGAAGTTCTATTGGTTAATGCGCAATTCTCAAAATCTGAAGCATTACGTATTGCTGCTGACATTATCGATAGTGGTAAAACGCTCAAGACAATTTTCGTAAGCTATGGCGATCCAGATTATTACTTTGGCTTAGACGTATTTAAACAATACTTCCCAAATGTACAAATCATCGCAACGCCGGAAACTGTTAAACATATTCAAGATACTCAAGCACTCAAAGTGAAGTATTGGGGTCCACAAATGGGTGCAAATGCGCCTAGCCAAATTATTGTGCCTCAAGCTTATACTGCTAAAACTTTAAAGCTAGAAAATGAGTCAATCGAGATTAAAGGTAAGAAAGAACTTACTTATTTATGGATTCCTTCTTCAAAAGCCGTAGTTGGTGGAATTCCAGTATCTTCAGGCATTCATTTATGGATGGCAGATACACCTAAAACTAAAGATCGTGCTGAAGTCGTTCAAACTCTAGAAAGCATTAAAGCACTTCAACCTAAAATTGTTGTTCCTGCTCATATGGTTGAGGGAGCTCCACAAGGTCTAGATGCTGTTAACTTCTCAATTAACTATTTAAATAGTTATGAAAAAGCGGCTAAAGCAAGTAAAAATTCGGCTGAGCTTAGTCAGCTTATGCAAAAGCAATATCCAACTCTTAAAAGTGTGGATAGCCTAGAGTTAGGCGCAAAAGTTGTAAAAGGCGAGATGCAATGGCCGTAATTTAGTACTTAGGCCATATCTACTTTCAAAAGAACCGTGATCATTTCGCGGTTCTTTTATGAAGAAATGAATTTTTAAGCAAAAAACCTCTGTAACATTCTACGCACCTTATATAGCGTTTCTATAAAGAGAATTTTTTTGAGCAGAGCAAAAGGTTAAGATAAAAATTAAAAATTGATAAAATTAAACAAAAGCTTAACTTGCAAGGTTTATATAAAAGATAGAGCTAAGAGTAGGGAAGCAAATTTAATAAAAAATTGCACAACTTGTACTTCTATTACTACAAAAGACAACCAATGATACGCACGCCAGAAAAAAAAATTGTGAATTATAGGCAGCGCGAAGATGATCTTTGCATTTAAGTGTTTGTCGTAATGAAAGGAAAGCGATTATGAAAAAATTAGGTCTTATCTCTGTAGTACTTGCTGGTGTTGCTTTTACAGCTGTTGGTTGTGCATCTGAAGCTGGTTTAAACGCATCAGGTTCTGCTCAAACAAGTGCTAGCCCATCTGGTGTACATGCTGGTGTAGGTGTTGATGCTGGCGTTTCTGGTCAAGCACAACCAGGTCAAGTTGATGCTGGTGCTTCTGGTTCAGTTTCAGGTTCGGCAACTGCTCAGTAATTTGCTGCTAAAAATAAGAGATATGAGTTTATAGAACATATATGTTCAAGATGCCGATACATATATGAAATGAGCTGCTACTCATTTTTCTATAAATTAGAGAGAATTTATATTCCTCAAAAAAGCCCCAAAAGACTTATCTCTTCGGGGCTTTTTATTCTATCTAGTATTGAATTTAGTCATCATGACGGTAATCTCGGTGGTCATGATCTCGATCTTCAACCCGTTTTTTATCCCAATCGCGGTGCTTTTTATCCCATTCACGACGATCTTTTTCTTGTTCACGAATATCTTTACGTTGTTGTTCGTATACTCGTTGACGCTCTTCCCAACGTTTCTGTTCCCAACCATTATATCGACGTTCGTCATTGCGGTCGTAGCGACGATTATCATCATGATTATGGTAACCTCCACCACCACGATAATAAGGGTCGTCTGGATAAGCAACACAGCCTACAGTTAAAAGACTGGTTGCTAACATAGTAACAACTAGTTTTGCTGACATAGCAGTACCTCTTTTTTTGTCTGTTAACAATAATTGGCAAAAAAGTCCTGTTTTAATCGACAGATTTGTTAATGACATTTGCTATAAATCAGATTAGCGTAATTTGGGTTTTACCTTTGTATCTTGATTACGTGAGTTGTATGCGAATATAGTCAAACAACAAAGAATTCTGTAGAAAATATGAAGGATAAGAGGAATTCATGGAGATAGGCATGACAGCATTTAATCAAAAAATTCAAACATTGCTAGAAAAGGGCCAAGGGCCCGCTGCTCGAGCTCTTGATAAGTTACCTGGATTAGCTCAAGAATCACTTGCCAAAATTCTTGGATATTCTTACCAATATCCAGATCTCGACTCATTTACTAAATGTATGATGGCTGTACAAATTAAACAGGGTCATATCGGTTTCATTGGTTCAGACCCCATTGAGTCTAGAAGGCAGTTCGATACCCAAATGCTGGCTATACGCCAGAAATCAACCGATATTGATTCAGTAGAAGATATTCGTTTACCTCTCCAAAGTGGAACCGTTTTCGCGAGACACTATCATCCTGCACCGAATAAAAAATTACCTATTATTGTTTTTTATCATGGGGGAGGATTTGTTGTTGGTGGTTTAGATACCCATGATGAGGTTTGTCGTATATTGGCAAAATATGCAAAAGTACAAGTACTCAGTATCGATTATCCTCTAGCACCTGAGGTTTCTCCTCAGCATTTAATCCAATCTTGTGAAGATGCTTTAGCTTGGGTGTATCAAAATCGTAGACAGTTAAAAATATTAAAAGGTCGAATTGCGGTAGCGGGGGATAGTGCAGGGGGAAACATTAGTACGGTCGTGGCTCAAAGATCAGTAAATAAACCTTATGCTCCACAGGCCCAACTTCTTATTTACCCTGCAGTTGATTTCAAGAGCCGACATCCTTCCTTCTATGCCTATAACGAAGGGTTGGTTTTGACAGATAAAGATATCAATAATGTCACTCAATATTACGCAACTCAGCATAACGTAGAATTAGACGATCCTATTATTTCTCCAACCTATGGAAACTTGAAAAAGAATCCACCGGCTTTCGTGATTACTGCTGGGCATGACGTATTACATGATGAAGGAAAAATCTATAGCTATAAGCTACGCCAAAATGGCGTCAAAATGCATTATGAAGAATACTCAGATCAAACCCATGGGTTTATAAATTTGACACCTATTTCTAAAAAGGCCAAACGGTACACCATTGAGTTCAGTAAAAACTTTAGAAAATTCTGGGATAAAAATAGCTAAATAAAAGTTTGGTCCATGTTTCACGTGGAACGTGGACTCATACTCAAATCTAAAATATCAGGCTTTAAATAAAAGATAATAAATACTCACTAGAATTCTTTTATATAGACGATTAAATTTAACCTTTATTAAGTTTTGCATTTTACTGTAGGAAGATATGAAAAAATTATTAATGTTATGCTGCTTGGGTTTAAGCAGTCATTCAGTCTGGGCTGACACTTTAGTTGAAATGCAAACAAATTTAGGCAACATAGAAATACAACTTTATGATGAGAAAGCCCCAATCAGCGTGAAGAATTTTAAAAGCTATATAAAGTCGAACTTTTATAAAGATACGATATTCCATCGGGTAATTCCTGGATTCATGGTACAGGGTGGTGGGCTTACTACAAATATGCAGGAAAAGACCACTCGAGCACCAATCAAAAACGAAGCTGGAAATGGAATTGCTAATACGCGCGGAACCTTAGCAATGGCTCGTACCGCAAATCCTGACTCAGCTACTAGTCAGTTCTTTATTAATGTCGCAGATAATAGTTTTCTAAATCGCTCTGCTGGTAATGCGGGCTATGCAGTTTTTGGAAAAGTGATTAAAGGAATGGATGTGGTTGATCGTATTGTAAAGGTACCTACAACCAACGATGGAATGCATCAGAATGTCCCAAAACAACCTATTAAGATAATAGAAGTGAAAATCAAAAAAGAATGAAAATAAAATATCTTAATACTTATTGATATTTATCAGTGACTTGTGATGATATTTTTACTTTTTTTGATTTTAATTGGGTGAAAAAGAATCGATCAAACACATATGTTTATAAAAGTGCTTGCGTACCAGTTTTTTTCCCCTATAATGCACTCATCCCGACGCGATACATGAGAATATCTTAGCTTACAGGGTTAAGATAAAAAGCTTAGTATTGCGTTGAATTCTGTCTCTGACGAAGAGCAGA